>JAMOOZ010000127.1 GCA_027064885.1 Desulfurococcales archaeon | reverse complement strand
CAGGGAGCTGTTGCTGAAGCAGCAGTTCCTCCCTGCGGGGCGCATCCAGCTCGCAGCAGGTAGCACACTACGCACCACTCTACTGAACTGCTTTGTTGCGGGTACTATAGAGGATTCAATGGACGGTATCATGGAGTCCGCTACTGAGGGTGCTACTACCATGAGGAAAGGTGGAGGTAATGGGTATTCTTTTAGCACCATTCGACCCCGGGGCGCAAGAATCAGCACACTCGACTCAGAATCCAGCGGTGCTGTGTCATTCATGCAAATCCATAATGCCGTTGGATCTACTGTCTCCAGTGCCGGAAACAGAAGGGGTGCTCAAATGGGAGTGCTGCATGTGTGGCATCCAGACATCGAAGAGTTCATAGCAGCTAAGACTAAGCTCGGCAACCTTGAGAACTTCAACGTGAGTGTAGCGGTTACGGATGAGTTCATAACATGCGTGAAGAACGATACTCCCTTTGACCTTAAGTTCAACGGGGTTGTGTACAAAACAATACAAGCTCGTGCCTTGTGGGATAAGATCATGCGAGCTACATGGGATTGGGCTGAGCCGGGAGTGTTATTCATCGACCGGGTTAATGATATGAATAACCTATGGTATATGGAGGACATAGCAGCGTGTAACCCGTGCGGAGAACAAGTGCTGCCCCCATATGGGGCATGCTTGCTAGGGTCATTCAACCTCACTAAGATCTCTCCTACAGAGCTTGTCAAGGCTATGCCTGATGTAGTACGGGCTATGGATAACGCCTTGGACGTTACTGAATACCCACTGGAACAGCACGCTGTAGAGGCACACAGTAAGAGACGTATGGGACTAGGTGTCACAGGGCTGGCGAACTACATCGAAACACGATGGCAATGTTCGTACGGCTCAGAGGAGTTCCTTGCACATGCCGAAAGAATACTTAAGATGCTAACTCACTCTGCGTATCGTGCCAGCATTGAGCTCGCGAAAGAGAAGGGGGCATTCCCCGCCTTTGATGCGTGGCTGTACGGGTGTAGTAAATTCATTCGAACATTGCCTCAAGATATCCAGAACGATATCAGCACGTACGGTATTCGCAACTCGCACTTGATATCCTTTGCACCCACTGGTACTATCAGCCTGACTGCTGGTAACGTGAGCTCAGGTATTGAACCAGTGTTCAGCTATGAGTACGATCGTGCTGTACTGCAGCCGGACGGATCGAGTACAATAGCTCGAATCAAGGATCATGCGTATGGAACACAAGGTGTCAGAGGGCGTACTGCTTCTCAGTGTACTGTTAATGATCACCTTAGTGTACTGGCTCTTGCAACTAGATACTCCGACTCTGCTGTTAGTAAAACAGTAAACGTGGGGGATGATGTAACATGGGAGGAGTTCAAAGATATCTATATGAAAGCGTGGGAGCTAGGGTGTAAAGGGCTCACCACATACAGGGCTGCAGGTAAACGGTACGGTGTACTGAATGAGACTGAAGGTGCAGCCTGTTACATCGATCCAACAACAGGGGAGAAGAGTTGCTCATGATTATTAATGGTATAGATACAGAGAACCTAGAGATAGAATTACCACTAGCCCTGCCTGATGTAGTAAAAGGGCGGGTGCTTCAGGTGGATGCGGACGGGCTGTGCTACATTGCAGGATGTTACGATGATGAACCCTTCACCACAGCCAAGCATAACTTCCACTCACTACTGGACTCATGGATGCTCATGGCTGGTGCTGAGTCCTACGTACTACATCTCACTGGTGCAGATAAAGGTGGGCGGTACGACATCGCCACTGTGAAGGAGTATCAAGCTAACCGGAAGGGTAAGGCTAAGCCTAAGCACCTAGCGTCTCTCAGAGAGTACGTGAGGGGGCTTCCTGAGTGTCTATTCCATGAGCACCAAGAGGCGGATGATGGGATGGCACAAGGTAACTACGCTGCATTCAAGTCAGGTACTCCTGATCTCAGTGTTATCTGCTCGGCGGACAAAGATCTCAAGATGTGTAGTGGCTGGCACTTAGATCAGCAGACAGGGGAGCTTAAGTATGTGGATGGGTACGGAGAGATCGAGCTTACTGAGGGAAAGAGTAAGAAGATTAAAGGATATGGTACTGCGTTCTTTTGGGCGCAGCTTCTTATGGGGGATACCGCTGACAACATCCCGGGGCTTCCGAAGCTGGGATGCGATACACAGGTAAGGTACGCAGGCTTCCATACTAAGGCTATTGAGAAGTTGTTAGATACC
>JAMOOZ010000126.1 GCA_027064885.1 Desulfurococcales archaeon | reverse complement strand
AACCACCTTATCCTCGGCGTTTTTTGCTAAGTAGATCTCACTCTCTTTTCCCATACCTATCTGGGGCCCAAGATGGGTTATCACGTTCCTATCGACGAGTGTCCTTATGGCGAGGCAGTCTAGGCCTAGGTATGTCAGTCTGTACCCCAGCCTCGGGGCAGGGCTTCTGGTTATCACCTTGAGCTTATGCATCTTATCTAATCTCTTGGCAAGCACCTTCGGCGGTACTTTGGTCCTTCTCTCAATAATCTCTACCGGCACGTACTCGTATTGGGCGAGGAGCCTGTCAAGGAGCTTCAGTATTCGGTAGTCGACCCTATCCAGCGACCGGCAGGTATCCGCTAGCAGAGTCGTCAATCTAGCACCTGATTATTTTGGGGAGACACCCCTTAACCTTAGCGGGTCATTAGTGAAGGGAAAAATTCGTTAATACTAGAACAGGGTTATCTCCTCACGCAGTATTAGGTCAGTTAGCTTTGTTATGTTGCTGAGCTCTTCGTCAATTATGGCCTCGATCTCGCCCTTGATGTTCGCGAATGAGACACCCTTCTCGGGGAGCACCTTAGCACTCGCTATTAGTGGCCTATCTATCGGGTGGCCTATCTGCGAGAGTAGTTCCACGTATACCTCCCTAACACCGCTGACTTCCTTAACTATCCGCCCAGCAATTTTGTTTGCGAGGGCGTTGTAGAGCTTGCCCACGTGGCTCACGGGGTTCTTGCCGGCGGTGGCCTCTAGGCTCATGGGCCTCAGCGGGGTTATGAGACCATTAGCCCTGTTCCCTCTTCCAGTCATGCCGTCGTCGCCGTGCTCAGCGGATGTCCCTGTCACAGTAATGTACACAATGCCTTTGTCCGGCCTGTCAGCGGCGTTAAGTGTTATCTCTATCTCGTGCTCCGGAGCGATCTTGACTGTCATGTCATGAACAGCGTTGAGCACCTGCTCCTTCACGCTTATGTAATGGTCCACGTCATCGATGAGGCCAGAGATCATTGCTGCGGCAATCGTCAACTTAATCTTCTTCCCTGTCCTCAGACCCATCACCTTGATATCTTCTCCGACCTCCGGGATCCTTGACTTGAGATCCTTCGAGTTAAGGAATCTCTCGGTCTCGTACACTAGCCTCTCAAGGGTGGTTAGTGGAGCGAAGCCGACACCGAAGCTGGTGTCGTTCGCTAGTGGCACAGACTCCTTGCCCTGTTCATAGACGGCCACGAGGTCGGAACTCCCACTCCGTATCATGTAGTCTATGACCACATGCCGCTCGGGGTCCAGGAACCTGAAGTTCTTCTTAATCCACTTCTTGACAGCGTTTATCACGAGAGTGCCCACGGGTATCCTTTCTATGCTACCGTCCCGCCTGAGCACGAACTCCGTTGCTCTGCCCGAAATAATGATGTATATGGGGTGCAGTACCTCGCCCCCACCGAACACCGGGTTCGCTTGACCGCCGACGAGGAGTACTTTGTCAACATTGTGGTGAAGTATGTACCCGTACTTCCTAAGATAGTAGTGTGATAGTGCGAGGCTCGAGGTCTCTGAGGCAGCGTCGGCGATGAAGTCTGGGTGACCGGTCCCCTTCCTCTCAACGAGCTCTATCTCCTGCTCCTCTATTGGCGTATGGAGAACCTCCTCTACTCTTATCGCCCTGCTGTTCATGGCGCTAACCTAAGCTATGAAGGGGGGAGTCGAAACTTAAAGTTTCCCCCCTCCCCGCACGCCTCAGCGCAGTCCCTGTCCCTTAATCACGACGTAAAGTATCTGACTACCCCTTAGGAGGACTGTGCCATACTTAGCTATCTCCTGCCCGTTCTCCGGATTTATCTCCCTGCAGTCACGCATCACCACATTCATGGTGGAGTCAGTCATTATCAGCCTGCCAGCGTAGGCGAGCCCGTCCTTGGTGTGAACGACCACCTCCTTATTTATGGCACTTTTGAGCATCCTCAGCGGCTTTACCGGTGCCTCCCTCGAAGCCAAGATATCGCCCTCACCTTATCCCTAGGTAGCCTCCTTTAAACGTTAAGTGGTGAGTGACTCATTATTTACCTAGCATCGATTATGTGTGGAGGTGGTGCAGTGATGGAGCTAATTGGGAGGATATCGGTTGGTAACGGCCACGCGGCTGACTACGCCTTCGACGTAATTGTAATGTTCAACAAAGGCTACAAGAGGGTCGTGGTTAAGGGCAAGGGGGACAGAATCTCCAAGGCCGTAGTCGTCACTAACCTAGTAAAG
>JAMOOZ010000125.1 GCA_027064885.1 Desulfurococcales archaeon | reverse complement strand
TTTAGTGCTTCTCCTTGACGTTGTTGGGTGGGGCGCTGGCTTCTTCATATACTTAGCATTGCTCGCTGTCTGCGTGTACAGGTTCATACTGCATCACCCACTTCCGAGCGCGTTAGCGCCGACCCTCTGGATTAACCTGGGCCCGATAGGGGCTGGGACAGTAGCACTTTACAACATAATATCGAACGCCGCGTTCGTAACTAACCCTGCTAGGGAGGCGTTGTTCGTGTTCGGGGCTTTCTTCTGGGGCTCAGGACTGTGGTGGTTCGCCATCGCCGTGATGATGACCCTTCATTACCTACGTAGAATAGGGTTACCCTACGCCCCCTCATGGTGGGCCTTCACATTCCCCCTTGGGGCCTATGTGGCGGCGACCTACAAGGTATCCTCGGTTATGTCATCATCCCCGGCCTACGCCATAGGTTTAGGCCTCTATGCGCTCCTCCTCACACTCTGGGCAGTAACGGCCGTTAAGACTCTAAGACATAAGGTTATTTGTGGGTTAATCCTTAAGTGTCAAGCCACGTAACCTGCGCGTCACGATCCGGCACTTAACTCGCCGCATGTTGGGTAAATTACTTCTCCCTCCCTCACACCGCACGCTTCTAATGCCTTCCCCAAAGCATCTGAAGCTCTGAGTGCCGTGCATAGTAGACATGCCACGTTAATGTCCTCCCCACCTTTAATACCCTCAGTAGCCAGCGTTCTTGCCACGCTCTTCACCACGGATACAACCTTAGGGCACCTGCTTAACGCGTTGGCGTAGGGAACTTTCCTCCTGCCCGTTAGGTAGTAGTTTATTAGTGGCTGGCTCACACCCAGTATCCTTGATACCTCTAACTGCGTTAAGCCGTACCCCTCAATTAGCTCCTTAGCTAGGAGAGCTCTAAGGGCTGGAAGTATTCTCTTTATGAATACCTCGCACAGTGAGTGCTTGCTTACTGTCTTGCTTCCCTTGCGTGCATTCCTTAATGCCCCATACAAGCTTGGCAACTCCCCCACTAGGGCAGATTAATCCAAAGGATTATGCATGTAGGAGTATATTAACGATTATGTTTGAAGGGAAACCTTGAACCCAAGGTCTTACTACCTAAAAGTGAAGCGGGGTCCTAGTGCTTCTTCCCTCACGGTATTTTTCTTGTTGTTTCATTGCTTTTTGGTTTTGTGGGGGTAGCTTTTGATGCGGGTTCATCAGCACCGCCCACACATCATGGGGGCTCGGCCGAGCCCAACATTATTAGGTAGGCTAGTCTCTGGCGAAGAAGCATGTACCACCAATCAGGTACGTCCATTACGCTACGACACCCTTGATACTGCTTCTAGTGACTGCGCATTGACGCTACCCGCACCATAAAACACTGGGTAGGGACATTACAATACGCTTATCACAAAGAACTTAACCAACCTCCCGTTAATGTCCGTTAACTCCCTCCGCACCGGTAACTACCCTGTACAGTATCTCCTCACCTTAGCAAATAGTATTGCAGCCTACGGGTACGCTCCAGTAATACATCTGTTAGGTAAGTAGCGCGTTGCTTTAGCTGTAATGATTAAATAGAGTACGACCACCTTACTAGGTGAGGGTTAATGCCCTTGAAGGAGCATGTACTCTATACAGTGCTTGCTAGGTACTATGACTACATGTACGCTCAGTACTTGAGGGACATAGCGCCTAAGTATGTTGACGCGGCGGTCGAGGCATTCAGGAGGTTTGCTAGGAGGGAGGTTAGGGAAGTGCTTGACATTGCGTGCGGGACTGGCGGACCTACTTTGGAGCTTGTTAGGAGGGGGTATAGGGTGATGGGGGCTGACCTTCACGAGGAAATGCTTGAGGTAGCTAGGGAGAAGATGCGTAAGGAGGGCTTCGACGTTAGGTTCATTAAGTGTGACGCGAGGGAATTAAGTAAGGTCTTCGAACCTGAATCCTTCGACGCGGTAACGATGTTCTTCACCTCAATAGCGTATATGGTGGAGTGGGATGACCTGATCAAGCTACTTAAGTCAGCCTGCCACGTGCTCAGGGATGGTGGGGTCTTCTTTGCAGACACTCCAAACCCGTATCACTTCTTGTACAGGCTAGGTGACCTCGGCGAGAACAGGATCGTGGCGTGGACCGCGGAAGGGCCGAAGGGCGAGATCCTCATAATGAATGACTGGAAAGAGATTGAGGACTGGGTTAAGCCCGTGATAGTGTTTAAGCGTGAGGTCCGCGTAGTGAGGCCTGACGGGAGCGTTAAGTCCTACC
>JAMOOZ010000124.1 GCA_027064885.1 Desulfurococcales archaeon | reverse complement strand
GCCCTGCGTAATATAGGTAGGCTAAGGGTCGTTAGGAAGAACATCGCCAGGATACTAACGATAATGCGTGAGGAGGAGTTAGGGGGTAAGCAGGGTTGAGGAGGACTAGGAGAAACCTACCGTATCATGAGCTAATAGGTCTAGAGGTTACTGTGAAGGAGCACACAGACCCCACTCTGAGAGGTCTGAGCGGTAGGGTTGTTGACGAGACACGGAACACGCTGATTATCGAATCAGCGGACGGGGTTGAGAGGACCGTGCCCAAGCACGGTGGTGTATTTGTTTTTAAGCTAGGTGCCCGCGAAAGGGTAGAGCTGGCGGGCACCTCAATAGAGGGTAGGCCTGAGGACAGGCTCAAGAGGTATGGGAGGTGAGCAGTGTGGCGCGCGCAAGAACTCGTGACGTGGGGATCAGGTACCCGGGGCTTAAGCCGCCGGAGAAGACCTGTGACGACCCTAAGTGTCCCTGGCACGGTCACCTAAAGGTTAGGGGTGGCCTGTTGGAGGGCGTAGTAGTCAAGACTAAGATGAAGAAGGTAGTAGTCGTTGAGAGGAACTACCTAGTATATGATAGGAAGTACATGAGGTATGAGCGCAGGCGTTCAAAGATACATGCCTACTTACCTCCATGTATTGAAGTCGAGCCGGGCGATACGGTGCTCATAGGCGAGACCAGGCCGCTTGCGAAGTCCGTTGCGTGGGTAGTGCTAGGAGTCATTAAGAAGGGCGGGGGTGTTGCCTAATGCCAAAGAAGAAGATAGCCCAGTTTAGCCGGCGGGGCTACTCCCCCGGAATAATAGTTGGGACGAGGCTAAGGGTGGCCGATAACAGCGGCGCTAAGGAGGTCATGGTTATCGGAGTCCCTGGCCTGAAGACGAGGGCGAGGAGGATACCCTTCGCCACCGTCGGCGACATGGTTGTCGTTACTGTGAAGAAGGGTAAGGCAGACCTGGTTGGCCAGGTTATGAACGCGATAATAGTGAGGCAGAAGAAGCCCTACAGGAGACCTGACGGCACTTGGGTGGTCTTTGAGGATAACGCGTGCGTCATAGCGAAGCCAGACGGCAGCCTTAAGGGCAGCGAGATAAGGGGCCCGGTAGCGAAGGAGGCTGCTGAGCGCTGGTCAAGCGTCGCGCAGCTGGCATCGATAATTGTTTGAGGGGAGGTGACTGCGATGCCGTCAATAAAGCCCAGTAAGCAGAGGCTCGAGATATATAGGGCACCGCTTCACAAGAGGCACAAGTTCTTCAACGCCCCGCTCTCGAAGGAGCTTAGGAAGAAGCTTGGGGTGCGGAGGCTCCCTGTTAGGGTAGGCGATGAGGTACTCATAATGAGGGGGTCGTTCGCCGGGAAGGTCGGCAAGGTTGTCAAGGTTGACTACAAGAGGATAAGGCTCCACATAGAGGGCGTCATGATTAAGAAGGCTGACGGGACACCCGTCTACTACCCGATTCACCCATCCAATGTAATGATCGTTAAGGCCGACGTAAGCGACGAGGTGAGGAAGAAGATAATTGAAAGAAGAAGGAAAGTTAAAGAGTCCCCTACTGAGGAGAGTACCAGGTCAGAGGAAGGTGAGGGTGAGGAGTAATGGCTAGGATGGGTGGTAGGAGGCACCTGACGAGGTTCGCGGCGCCGAGGTTCTGGCCTATTCTAGTTAAGGAGAGGCATTGGGCAGTGAAGCCAGCGCCTGGTCCGCACCCACTGGAGCGCTCGTTCCCTCTCTTAGTTGTTGTGAGGGATATTCTGGGGTATGCCAGCACAGCGAGAGAGGCTAGGAAAATTATTGCTGAGGGTCACATCAAGGTCGATGGTAGGGTCAGGAGGGACTATAAATTCCCTGTGGGTCTCATGGACGTTATTGAGATAGTCGATACGCAGGAGTTCTTCCGCGTTGTCCCGGTACCTGTTAAGGTCATGACACTCGTCCCCATACCCAAGGAGGAGGCTTCCTTCAAGCTCTGTAGAATAGAGAACAAGACCACGGTCAAGGGTGGGCACATACAGCTCAACCTCCATGACGGCAGGAACATATTGGTGAAGGTGTCCGACCCAACAAATCCGGAGGAGGACATATACAAGACCATGGGTACTGTGAAGATCTCGCTTCCTAACCAGGAGATCCTTGACTACATACCGCTTGAGGAAGGCGTGACAGTGATCATAATAGGAGGAAGGAACGTCGGTAAAGTGGCGAAGTTCGTCAGCGTGTCTGAGGGCATGAGGAGGTACAGGAAGATCGTGACCCTTAAGG
>JAMOOZ010000123.1 GCA_027064885.1 Desulfurococcales archaeon | reverse complement strand
CGGGTAAGCCTAACCCCGACAACCCGTTCTTCCACTTACCCGCGTTACTTTACGCAATATTCTACGGCGGGAACCGATTGAAGGTCGGAACCACGATAATAATTAAGGGGTTGAGGAGATTCCTCGAGCAACCAATTTACCTTGTCGCGCTACTTAAGTTGTGCCGTAACATAGAGGAGGCCCGCGAGTTAGAGGTGTGGTTCTCGAAGTCCTCAAGGCTGTTTAGCCAGGCACCCAGTATGAAGTTTAGGATAGGTGACATCTTAAGATCCTTAACAAGGAAGGACCTCACTAAAGATATGTGCAGGTTTGTTAGGTCGCTGATCCTTGCCGTCACGGAGGCCACTAGCAGGAGGGGTAGGCCGGGCTCAAGCAAGTCGCTCGCCGACCAGCTGTGGAGGAAGCTAAGCGTGATTAACGTGACACATCAAAACCTAGAGAATGAACTGCTGAGGTCTAGGGTGGCAGTTAATGCGGATATGGCTGATAAGGCGTTAACCGGGCGGGCCGCAGAGTTCTTAGGGATCACGAAGGGCTTCATACTGCTAAGTGTTGAGGGCGTTGGGAACCTTGCCGTCCCATACGAGGTGTTTAGGGACAGGCTGACCTACGCTCAAGTCAAATCTTAAGGCACACTCTGCAACCCTTTTAAGGTATTAAGCGCACAAACCTAATCCTTAGGTGTTAGTAGTGGTTAAGTTCGAGCTTCCCGAGCCGCCCGAAGACATTAAGGAGTTCAGCGTGTGGGATGCGCTCGAGGAGTTCCTCCTCTCCCTTGAGGCGGCCGGGGCGTCGGAGAAGACCGTTAAGGCGTATAGGGCCGGTATCTCCGACTTCCTTAAGTTCACGAGTAAGGAGCGCGTAGGTGACCTCAACTACAGAGACTTCACTAGGTGGAGGTTGGATAGGCTTAGGAACGGTTTCCCTAAAGGCTCTAAGGACAGGAGAAAGGCGCAGATGACCCTCCACTACTACTCACTTTACGTGAGGGCGTTTCTTCAGTGGCTAGGCATCGTTGGGAAGGTGCCGGCCGTCGCTAGGCCTAGGGGAAGGCCTAGGGTACCTACGTTAAGCGAGCGTGAAGTGCTTAAACTCCTTGAGGCTGCCCGCGACGTTCTGGACCTACTCATAGTGTCAATGCTCTTCGAGACAGGAATGCGTGCCCAGGAACTCCTCTCTGTGAGGGTGGAGGACATTAACCTGAAGAATAAGGAGATCATCGTAAGGAACGCTAAGTTTGGTGAAGAGAGGGTCGTGTTCTTCGGCCCGGCAACTGAGGTCATACTAAAAAAGTACTTGCAAGGCGTTAGATCTGGTCGTCTAATACCTTTGAGCTACACAGGCCTATACAAGAGGCTTAAGACCCTCGCTAAGAGGGCCGGTGTTGACCCTAGGAAAGTGCGTCCACACGTCCTGAGGCACACCTTCGCCACAGAGGCCCTCAAGCGGGGCTTAAACCTAATAGCTCTGCAGACCATACTTGGTCATAAGGACGTTAAGACCACACAGATGTACCTACATCTACTGAAGGAGGATATAAGGAGGCAGTACATGCGTGTATTCGCGACACAACGAGAAGGTGGAGGTGCTGAAGTGACTGCTTGAATCCTACAAGGTTTTACGCTCGAATATGTTTCTTACTAATAGCAATTATACGATAAGCGTAAACGTACTTGCCGAAGCTACAGCAATTAAGCGAGCTAGGCACTCAGGGCCAGCAATTAAGATCTATGAGAAACTAGTGAGCAGGCTAATAGTTAGACTCCATGAATTAACGATCAAGCGCCTAGGTTTAGGGGAAGGGCCTTGTTGCATGCTGAGCACCGGGTGTGGACCCGATCATTTACTCTCGAGACTCCTACCTTACGAAACGAGCGTTTTTCTCTTGGTTGTGTTTTAATTGTTTTTCTTTGTTTGTTTTTGTGGGGGTTAGGCCTTAGTGTGGGTTCATTGGCTTTCACCCGCACCCCACGGGGCTCGGCCAAGCCCAACACCACGGAACCCTATCTGAGAGCTTAAACCTCACCACATAGCGGATCATCAAAATACCGCCATCAAGCAACTAGAAACAATTAAAAACATTTAAATACATCATTAAATCCGAAACAGCCTACCTATGTTGTTGGCCTTAATGTTTCGCTAGAAAGTAGTTGAGCTCGCTAGAAGGAAGCTACTGGGTAGCGGGTTTGTGTGGGTTTTTGTTTGGGGTAGGGGTACGTCCTGGATGTGGGGTTTGCGCCTTCGGCCCTGAACGGCGCCCACGACCCCGTGCGGAGTGGCTC
>JAMOOZ010000122.1 GCA_027064885.1 Desulfurococcales archaeon | reverse complement strand
GTAGTGAAACCGCCTACTCAAGTAGTTAAGCGTGTTAATAGGAACGTTATTCATTCTTCGATGAATCGGAGACCGCAGACTAAGGGTAGGGGTGGTGTTAAGGGTGCGGCCGCTGTTATGACTACGGGTATGAGCGCTGGTTCGAAGAGTAAGGATACGTTAACGTCTAAGAAGGTTGCGAAGACTATGCAACGTATGGGTCTTAGAAATGGTAGTGGGTGGGTTAACCCAGTAACGCATGAGAAGTGGGTTATGGTTAAGGGCGTGGCTGTGAAGTCTATCCCGCCTGAGGCTTCGGTTAGTGGGAATGAGCTTAGGGTTAAGCTTAATCCTGATGTAGTTAGGAAGTTTGCTTCGTTGTCTGATAATGGTAGGGTTCAGTTAGCGATTAACTTGGATAATAATAGGTCTATTATCGTGCTGACGTTCGATAAGAATGGTAAGTTAATTACGCCTAAGGAAGAGTTGGAGCGCATGGGTGTTAAGGTTCTTTCTGATGGTACTGTTGTCCTCGACGCACTTAAGGCGCTTCCATCATACTATGTTAAGCGTGTGGAAGGGCCGCGTAAGGCGAACGTCGCGATCTGGGGTCGGTTTGATGGGGTTAACATGCCTGTGTCTGGCACGACCGTGAAGTTTAAGGAGTAAGCTTCTTTACCAAGAAATAAATAAGGATATAGAAAAGGTATGATTGGGAGTTCGGATGGTTATTATTAAGAGGTGGGAAGAGCCTCGTGTTGATGAAGAGACAGTCACTAAAGTAGTGACTAAGGCAGTTACCCGCCACGTCACGCTTGAGGCTCACCCTACTGTATTTATTACGAGGCGCGTAACCCCTACTAAGCCTCCAGTCCAGCCAGTCAAGGTTAAGGGTTGGGAAGCCCCATTAGCTGATACTCCTCAGGGCTTCTCAGGGGGTAAGTATACTCACCAGGAAGTTAAGCACCCGTCAAAGACGGAGGGTAAGGAGTCCCCAGGTAAGTCTGTGGAGTCGGCTATGATGAAGCAATGGTCTGCGGTTGAGGAGAAGCTTAGGAGTCCTGAGGAAGTTATGAAGAGGCGTTGGGGAGCTATTGAGGATAAGCTTAAGTCGCAGGAAGTTACAGGTCATGAAGCGGCCGTAAGTGCTGAAAGGGAAGCTATGAAGAATAAGAGTTTAGCGCATCATGAACCTGTGAGTATTACTGAGGGTAGTGAGGGTGAGTCGCAGTCATCGATTAGTGTACCAGGCATTGTAGGGACTAGAGGGCCTGGAAGGTTTGAGGTATCGCCTGATGTTAGCACGTTAGTGGGGAGGATCAGGGAAATTCTTGAGAGGCGTGGGGCGGCGATGGATGAAGCGGTTCGGAGGGAGATCTACAGGCAGTATGAGAGGGCTGGTAAGTATAAGGATGCGTTGAGGATGGCTAATTACGCGTTGGCCATGATTAATGTTTTAGGGGCTAAGTTATCGGAGTCCACGTATAGTTCCTTAAGGAGTACCTTAATTGATTTACGGGATAAGCTTGTTTCTCCGAAGTTAAGTGATGTTGAGAAGGCCGCTGTGGCGGCCCAGATAATGGAGCTTTACAATAAGATTAAGGATAGGTTTATTCAGCATGCTCAGAGTATTGGTCAGATGAAGGCCGATGAATTAAGTGAGTCGGTGGATACTTTCGCTGGTGTTGGTGGAGCTATCCCAACATTCGAGAGGAGCACTGTTATGAGCTTGCCTGGTGGGCAGGGAAGGGATATTCATGTTGAGTTACCTGAAAGTGTTGCTAAGCGTTTGGAGGAAGAGTATAAGAAGGCGGAGGAGGGTATGGTTCCAGCCCCTACATTAGCGGATCAGGTTGTGTGGGGTGCGGAGAAAGCTGTTAATGTCGCCGCTTTCTGGCCGCAAATGGTGTCTGAGAAGCTCGCTTCACATATTGATGAAATGCGTGAGAAGTATAGGAGAAAAGCGGATGAAGCTCTGAATAAGGGTGACAGAGATGAATGGCAGAAGAATATGTATGCTGTGCAGATTCTTGATGCTCTATCTATGTTGACTAGGTTCGGCGGTTCCGCGGCTACGGCTGGTTATGACGTAGCTTTAACCGCACTTACTGGTGGTGCGGCGTTACCAGTGATTGTTGGTGCGGCCGCAGATAATTTAGCGCGTTCCGTGACGGATGACTGGCAAAAGGAAGCCATCACTGAGTCCATGAAGGATCCTGAGCTCTTCGCTAAGTACGTGTTGCCTGTGTTGGCTGGTTCTGTTGTTGGTGGGGTTGCTGGTGCTAAGGCGGTTTCAGCTTCTACTGACTGGGTTCTGAG
>JAMOOZ010000121.1 GCA_027064885.1 Desulfurococcales archaeon | reverse complement strand
AGCTACCGATAGCGCATAGTACCGTGAGGGAAAGGTGAAAAGGACCCCGGAAGGGGAGTGAAATAGAACCTGAAACCGTAGACTTACAAGCGGTCAGAGCCGTAATTTATTATGGTGATGGCGTGCCTTTTGTAGAATGAGCCTGCGAGTTACTGTATGTAGCAAGGTTAAGGAATAGGAGTTCCGGAGCCGGAGGGAAACCGAGTCTTAATAGGGCGAAATGAGTTGCATGTAGTAGACCCGAAGCCAAGTGATCTATCCATGGTCAGGTTGAAGCTTGAGTAAAATCAAGTGGAGGACCGAACCCTAGTCTGTTGAAAAAGGCAGGGATGAACTGTGGATCGGAGTGAAAGGCTAATCAAACTTGGAGATAGCTGGTACTCCCCGAAATAGCTTTAGGGCTAGCCTCATAATAACTGTTGCGGAGGTAGAGCACTGAATGGGCTAGGGCCCTTCACCGGGTACCAAACTCAATCAAACTGCGAATGCCGTAACACAATGTATGGGAGTCAGACTGCGGGTGATAAGGTCCGTGGTCGAAAGGGAAAGAGCCCAGACCGTCAGCTAAGGTCTCTAAACTGTGCTAAGTGGAAAAAGAAGTGTAATTGCGAAGACAGCCAGGAGGTTGGCTTAGAAGCAGCCATCCCTTCAAAGAGTGCGTAACAGCTCACTGGTCGAGTAGTTATGCGCTGATAATGTAACGGGGCTAAGCACAGTACCGAAGCTACGGCATTGTGATTGTTAAAAATTGCAGTGGGTAGGGGAGCGTTCCATGTACCGACGAAGGTGGACCGGAAGGTTAGCTGGAGGGGATGGAAGTGAGAATGCAGGCATGAGTAACGAAAAGACAGGTGAGATCCCTGTCCGCCGAAAGCCTAAGGTTTCCAGGGTTAAGGTAATCTGCCCAAGGGTTAGTCGGCCCCTAAGGCGAGGCCGAAAGGCGTAGTCGATGGGAAACTGGTTAATATTCCAGTACCTCTGTTAATTTCGAGGGAATGACGCATGAGGCGAAGCGTAGCCGGGCGATGGTTGTCCCGGTTTAAGCACCGAGCTGAAGATCTTGATAGGCAAATCCGTCAGGAGAGGTAAGGTGTGAAGACGAGTGGATCTACGGAGAAGCGAA
>JAMOOZ010000120.1 GCA_027064885.1 Desulfurococcales archaeon | reverse complement strand
AGAATGGTGTGCCGTCAACGCTCCTCCCAGCTAAGGCCGCGACCTTACCAGCTATAGTCTCTATGAGCTGACCCACAGTCATTCGCGAGGGTAATGCATGCGGGTTAATTATGAGGTCAGGCGTTATCCCGTCTGGCGTGTAGGGCATGTCGTACTGAGGCACTAGGAGGCCTATCACACCCTTCTGCCCGTGCCTTGAAGCGAACTTATCTCCTATCTCAGGTATTCTTAAGTCCCTCACCTTTATCCTCACTAACCTGTTACCCTCACCGCTGACGGTTATGACGACACTGTCCACCACGCCCTTGTCGCCGTGCCTTAGCGTTACTGACGTGTCCCTCCTTGAGACACCGGTTAAACCGAACTCCTTATACTCCTCGAGGAACCTGGGCGGGGATGTCTTACCTACTAAGACGTTACCTGCGTTCACCTCAATCTCGGGGCTTATTATGCCGTCACTGTCGAGGAGGAGATAGTTGTCCCTGCCCTTATATCCCCTGACGCTGGGGTCAGGTATCTCTATCCTGTCCCTCTGCCCTCCAGCATACCTTAATTCTTCCGTGCTGTACTCGCGGAAGAATGTTGAGCGTGCCAAGCCACGCTCGACGGACGACTTATTCATTATTAAAGCGTCCTCCATGTTATAGCCGGTGAATGAGAGCACTGCAACAACGAAGTTCTGTCCTGAGGGCCTGTCATTATACCCTGTGACGTCCAAGAACTTCGTCTGGACTAGTGGTCTCTGCGGGTAATGTAGGAAGTGCCCGCGGCTGTCGAACCTTAAGTGGAAGTTAGCTGCGTAGAGACCCACTGCTTGTTTAGCCATGGCTGACTGATATGCGTTTCTGGGTGACTGGTTATGTTCGGCGTAAGGTATGGTTGCGGCCGCTATCCCAACTATGGCCGCCGGCCATATCTCTAGGTGCGTGTGCTCCGGGGTTAGGTTCTCCGGATCTACCGCTATGTACGTATCCTCTTCCTCCTCCGCGTCAAGGTATTCTACGACACCCAGCCTTACTAGGTCGGAGAACCTTAACTCACCACTCTTAAGCTTCTCTATGACCTCCTTAGTTATCCTTGGCTTACCATTCTCCACTATTAACAACGGCCTCCTAACACGGCCGGGATCACAGTTGACGTAAACCTCATTCAGGTACTCGGTCTTAAGGTACGATATGTTGACCTCGTGATGTAGCCTTCCTGTTCTCCTTAACTCGCGCACCTTCCTGACAAGGTCTGACGCGTCCTCCTTTAGATAGTACCCAACTAAGGTTCCGTTGAGGAAGACTTTAGCGTAGTGTGATAGATTTGTTAGGAGGTTAACGTCGCCATTCCTTAGCCGCTCATACACCTCAATCACTGGAGCTACGCCTAACTCCTTTAGGACAGCGAAGACCGCCCTTTCGTCAGTGCCCACCGAGATGTATGCGCTGAGGGCTAAGTTCTTGACTAAGCCACAGTTAGGGCCTTCAGGTGTTTCGAAGGGACAGATCCTGCCCCATTGCGTTGGGTGGAGGTCGCGTGCCTCGAAGTGAGGCTGCCCTCTACTCAACGGGGCTACGGTGCGCCTTAGGTGGCTATGCATTGAGACCCAGTTCATCCTGTCGATTATCTGGCTCACGCCTGTTCTTCCGCCCACCCAGTTACCTGTGGCTAGCGCGTGCTTTATCCTGTCCGTAACTAGGTCGGGCCTTGCTAGGGCTCTTAGGTTGAGTCTCCTTCCCTTAAGCCTGTGCTTCTCGATCTGGTACCTGAAGTCCTTTATGAATTGCTTGAGCGCGACCCTGAAGAGCTGCGCCATTAGGTCGCCTGCCAACCTAAGCCTCCTGTTAGCGTAGTGGTCCTTATCGTCAGGTTCCCTACGCCCTAGCGCGAGTTCTAGGAGCTTACATGCCATCTGCCCTAGGTAGAGGGCTTTAGCCAACCTAGCCTCGGGCGTCGTACCTAGGTGCGGTAGGAAGTAATTGTCTAATATCTGTAAGGCCCTCTCAATCCTTGCTTCCCTCGCCTGGCCTAACGCTACTCTAGAGCCTATGAAGTCTAAGGCGTCCTCCTGAGTTCTTATTTCCCTGGCGTGATACAGTGAGGGTATCAGCTCGTTCTGTATCTCAGGATCAGTTGAGACTGCTAAGGCTATGTCCCTATCCCTCTCCAGCCCTAACGCACGCATCATAACGACGAAGGGCACTTTAGTGGGTATAGGCGGGAAGTTAATCATTAATACGCCGTCCTTATGCCTATCGAGGATTATCGGCACTCTGTACCCTGCCGATGCCGAGATCACCTTAGCTGAGTGCGTGATGTTTGAA
>JAMOOZ010000119.1 GCA_027064885.1 Desulfurococcales archaeon | reverse complement strand
AGAGTGATCGCCTAGCTACCCTCTTAAACAACTCAATATTCTTCTTGCTGCTCTCACCTAATCCACGCCTAAAAGCCGTGCCAAGGAAATACACAACTATCTTACCGGTAGTTGCGCCTGCGGCCGATGATAACACTAGTACAACCTTTGAAATAGGGTTCGTGTATATAAATGAATATCCAGCAACTATGCCGAGGTACGGCACGGTTATGAAGGGTATAGAGTTGGATACCATACTAACTAAGAATATGCCTAGGGGGCCACCTACGAACGCCAGTATGGCATTGACTACACTACTTAATTCCAAGATAGTTACCAACCCTAATTAAGCCAGGGAAATAAAGCTATGTTGGTGTCACTCGCCATGACTGACATACCAGTCATCGAAAGTGAAAAGTTTAGGATAGTTGCGGAGGAGGTTGTTAAGTGTCCTATCTGCGGGAATAAGTCAATGACTGTCAAGGTATTCCTTTACGATATGCCGTTCTTCGGGAAGGTTGTGCTTGAGAGCGGCAAATGCTCTAAATGCGGTTTCAGGTGGTCTGATGTTGGGTTGCTTGAAACCACGAAACCCAAGAGAATTATCGTGAGGGTCAAAAAGCCTAAGGACCTCAATACATTAATAGTTAAAGCAGCTCCAGCTACGGTCCGGATCCCGGAGCTGGGAATAGAGATCTTCCCGGGACCCGCGGCACCAGGGTATATAACCACCGTTGAGGGCGTGCTTCAGCGAGTAATAGACCACGCGCCCTCGGGGTGCTTAGACAAGAGTAATCCATGTTATGAGAAGATCAAAGCAATAAAAGAAGCTATGGACGGCAACATTTCATTCACCTTAATAATAGAGGATCCGAGCGGTAGGAGCGCCGTTAAAGGCGAGGGAACCGAGGTTATTGAGGAGGAATTGGAGGATTCCCAGGAATAAAGTCGTCACTCCAATGAAGAAAAGCTTCGTTGTGTTACTCGACTTGAATACCTACTTCTTCCTCCCCGCTTTCTTTCTTCGGAATCTCTACCTCAAGCACACCGTTCTTGTACCTTGCTTTAGCTTTCTTTATATCTACCTCATCCGGTAGTTCAACTTCCTTGTAGTACTTACGGTCGCCGTTCGATGCCCTTATTATTAGCTTTCGCCCGATCGCCTTTAGCTTAATCTTGTCCTTCTCAACGCCAGGTATTTCCGCGACTACGCGTATTTTCTCGCCCTCATCGTAAACGTCAACTAGTGGTTCGGCCTCTTCAGTTATTTGAGGTCTTCTACCAACCCTCTTAACGTTACCGAACTCCTCTATCTTTGGCTTCCCGTCAGGACCTATCGTTATTCTGAAGCCATACACTAGGGGCTTACCAACAATCCCCTTCCTCTCCTTTAGCACTTCGTCAGGAGGTAATTCCAGAAACCTACGTGACTCCATAGCGAACTCATCAAGCTCTTCCCAGACCTCCCTTAACATCTTGTTGATCATTTCATCTAACATATCGAATATTGACTTCCTCCTCCTTTCGGGCAACGTCTCACCCCATTACATCTAGGAGACTAAGGTAATAAGAATAAACTAGCTTACCTTAGCAACAGTTATTAACTTCACACCTAAGCGCACGTAATCCGCAATATCAGGGTCAAGTATTAGGGTAGTATAGAGGTTATCGAGCATGTTTGCGTCCAGAACCTCTACTTCATAAACCCCACGTAGCTTACTTTTCAGCAATTTATCCTCCCCACCACTATTTACGTCAGCTATGAATGCCTTAGATACACGTACGTTCGTCCCTAGAGGCGACTTAACAAACGCAAACCACACCGCCTACCACACCTGCATTGAATTAAGTGGTTTAACTTTTATAACTAAATCACGTTGGAGACCTAATCCGGTGGCGTACATGGGTATTGACGTGATAGTCATTACTAATGGAAGCGAGATGGGTGAGAAGCTACTCAAACTTACTTGGCACGTAGCACAGAAGCTATTCCATGAGTACGGTGTTGAGGTGTTCGTAATACCATACCAGGTTCGTAGGGGTCGTATATCGTTAGTGATCAATGGTGTTGAGTACCCGGTTAAGAGGATCCCATCCCTGAATGAGTTACTAGATCTAATACTTACTGCTGCTTCAGATGAGGGTAAGGAGGTTGGAGAGATACTACTAGGGTCTGTGATAGATACCGACGGAACATTCGGTAATGGGGCACTAGCTATTACTTAAGCAACGAAGAATATTCCGCGAGAATTTCATTAATTCCTAACTCCCTCCACGTTCCAAGCCTGCCTACGCATTTAATTCCGTAATCCGCTAACACATTAATAATGTCATCAATACCTTCACGCTCCCCCAAGTAACCATAACGCTCA
>JAMOOZ010000118.1 GCA_027064885.1 Desulfurococcales archaeon | reverse complement strand
ACTAATAAAGGAGGGGGCGAGAAAACCCGCCATGACCACCCAACTAGCAGCCGGCCTCACCCAACAAGCAGAGGCATGGGGGAGGGAAGGCCGGCACATCACAGAAAAAGCCAAAGCAATCCTAGCCACACTCATACTCCCCCAAACAATAACACACTACCAAATCGAACGCTACTACAGAAAAGCCCACCGCACCCAAGCCTGGCGAAACCTACCCAAAGAAGCCCGCGCCCTAATCCAAGCAGCAAGAAAAACAATCAAAACAAAAGTAAAATCACCCACACTCCACACCACACTAACAAAAATATTCCTACAAATAGAACTCCACACACTCAAAGCACGCGCACTCCTAAAAGGAATAACCAAACTCCTCACACAAGGAACAAAGCTTATTTCAGACACCATCAAACCCTCCACACTCCTCATCATAGGCCTAAACAGCGCGTCATGGATGCAGGGGTGCGTAACCTAGTCTAGAGGTAAGCATGTGGAGACAGTAGCACCTAGTTTCCTGAAGGCGTTAAGGATTCTATGCGTGTCTGTACCTAAGGGCACGCCCTGCGTTAGTATAGTGATACCTGCCTACAGGCTCAGAGGAATCATACACGCGACCGCGGAAAAAGTCAGTAAAGTACTGGGCGAGCATGGAATAACACACGAATTAATAATCGTCGACGACGGCAGTGACGACGGTACCGCGGAAGACGCCGCCAACACAAACCCCGACGACTGTTGCAGAAGGTTAGTCATACTAAGTTACCCTAGGAATAGAGGAAAGGGATTCGCATTAAGTGTGGGTGCCCTTCACGCCACAGCACCCTACACAGCCTTCATAGACGGTGACGGCGACATACGCCCAGAACAACTCCTACTAGTACTGCCACCCCTAATCAAGTGGGACGCCGTACTAACAAGCAAGTACCACCCACAAGCAAAACTACGCGCAACAAGAATTAGGAGATTGCTGGGAAACACCTTCAGGCTACTAGTCAAGCTCCTAACAGGAATAAACATAAGAGACACACAAACAGGTTGCAAAGCATTCAAAACAAAACTACTCAAGGAAGCCATAAAGAAAACCTACATAAAGCACTATGCCCACGACGTAGAACTCTTGGTAATCCTAAGAAAACTAGGAGCCAAGATAGTGGAAGTACCGGCACTACAGGAAATACGCCTACAGGCCCCCTTCAAACTAGGGAGCATCATGAAAATGCTACTGGACCTACTCTCAATAACCTACAGGCATAGTAGGGCTTGAGGAACCCTAAACTAAATAATCGCGAAGCAGTTAGTGGTGCGGGGAGGGCAAAGCCCTTGATTAAGAAAGTGATCTTCAGGAACTTCCGCGGCATACTCAAGGG
The DNA here is from genome assembly GCA_027064885.1 of Desulfurococcales archaeon. GTDB lineage: Archaea > Thermoproteota > Thermoprotei_A > Sulfolobales > NBVN01 > WAOL01. The sequence goes on along the minus strand of JAMOOZ010000118.1, from coordinate 1,017 downwards.
AGAGGTCAAGTTAGGGCCCTTAACCATAATCATTGGTCCCAACAACTCCGGCAAGACAACGATCCTCGAAGCCCTACTACTCACCCACGGCTTTCGTGAAATAGCAGGTGTGCGTGTGTCTAGCATTCTTTCTTCCCTGCATGAAACCCTAGGAAGTTCCGGACTTCTTCACTTGATTCATAACTACGGCGTCAAGCTTGATAGGGCGGTCGTTGGGTATGAAGTAGGGGGCGACCTTCATGCTTTAGTAATACTTGCTGATAATCGCATACGTTTCTACTTCCTTAGGAAGGTCGGTAGTCTTGATAAGTTGTTGGGTCTCAGCGCTACTGAGTTAGGAGAGTTTAAGAGAATAGCAGCTGTTGAGAGGTTCAGTATTAGAGGAGAGTACCTCGTTGAAGGACTTGTTGGCGATGCCCTTTTCGTGCGTTATGAGTTGTTGAGGGACTACATGAAGTATGTTTACAGGGACTGGCACGCGATAGCTAATAGTGGGGTGGCCTCGAAGGCTGCTGAGTGGGTTTCAAGGTGTTTGGGTGAGGACTTCATAGATGTTCTGGCCGAGCCTTTCGGTGGTCGCCCTTCACTCCAGCTCTACCGTGCTGACAGGACTAGGGTTCGCTTAGGCGACTTAGGTGATGGTGCGCGCGCACTTCTAATTGCCAAGATCCTGCTAGAACACCTTAGACCGAATCTTTTCCTGTGGGATGATGTGGAGGCGCACATGAACCCTAAGGCATTAAGTATGCTCGCGTCAATGATTGCGGACTTCATTGAGGGAGGTGGTCAAGCAGTAGTCACGACCCACAGCCTTGAGGCAGCTTTAATTCTCTCGGAGGTTGTTGGTGAGGGAGTCATAGTTAGGGCTGGCTTGGTTAAAGGTGAACTTCATACCGAGTACTACGGTGCGGAGGAGGTGGAGAAGCTCAAGAAGTTAGGGGTTGACGTGAGGGTATGAAGCTCAGGCCCTTGGACCCGACCCACAGGCTCTCCGTAGACCTACTGGGGTTCGCTAGG
>JAMOOZ010000117.1 GCA_027064885.1 Desulfurococcales archaeon | reverse complement strand
TACAAGTGCATCATGTTCAGGGCCGAGGCTATTGTGGGCGACAGCGTTATCCCTGTCGGCTACCTGCTGCTGATTGTTGACAGGAAGTGGAGCGGGTACATATACGACGTGTACGTGGCTAAGGCGTGGAGGAATCTTGGCATAGGTACTGCGCTGGTGAGGGCTGCTATCAAGCTGATAATGCTGAGGAAGGGGCCGAGGATTAAGGCTATGATTCTAAGCAAGGAGCTGGCCAACATAATAGCCATGTACGGCACCGACATAAACATGGGGGCTTTCAGGAGGATACTGGAGAAGAACGGGTTCATAGAGAAAGACCCTGGCGTCTACGTACTGGACGTGAGAAAGCTCATTGAGCAAGAGGCTGCTGAGGAGGCTGGCGAAGGTAGTCAGAAAGTCGTCGAGATTTCTGGGAGATGAGGTAGCTCCTTATCCTGCTGATTATCGCGTAGTAGACGACTGTTTTTTCCCCATTGTACACCTCCTGCCTCACGAGGAACCCGTCCCTAACCAGCCTCCTAAGCTCCCGCAGAACCGACTCTATCTTGACGCTACGGTCTCGGTGCCAGATGTAGACGAATAGCTCCTCCTTTGTGAACCAGTTTCTGTGTTTGGACTTGCAAAAAGAGAGTATGTGCTCTAGGAGCTGGGTTTTCAGGCTCATTTGCCATCCCCCCTGGGGGCTAGGTAGAGCTTTACTGGCTTTCCTAGCATTAGCTCGTAGACGTAGTCCTTGGCGCCTACATGGATGGCGAATTCTCCTGGGCTTCTCAGGCCGACACTGTCGACGCCCTGCCTCCACTCTAGCAGCTTTATGCACGAGCCCATTGGCCTGTCTGCACAGTAGTAGTAGACTACTGTGAGGCCCATCTTCTTCAGGGCGTTCCTCACTGAGGCGTCTGTTATGTTGAGGGCCTCAGCCACCATGTCCTCGGTGGTGTACATGTCGCTGAGCTTCATTGCAGCGTAGACGCTTGCAGCCGCCAGCCCCCTGGGAATGCTCTGCACATAGTAGAGCATGGCCAGCCTATCGGCGAGGAGGCGCACGCTGTCAGGTAGGTTGAGCCTGGAGGCTGCCATGCTGATTATCCTTGATACCAGGAGCCGCTGATTCGTACACTTCAACGGTAGACCATACCTTGTTATGAGCCTCCTTATCCAGAACTCGATATCCTTACTGTACTCGCCCAACACCATGCTAACGGCTTCAGCTATGACGTCGGAGGGGTAGCACTGGCTGACGAGTGCGGCGTAGAGTGCTACAGCGGCCTTGCCAGCGTCCCTATGCCTTATAACGTACATGGACAGCTTGTGGGCTAGGCTTGCAGCGAGCGAACATGTGTTCTCGTCTATCCCCAGCGCGCCGCACACACGCTCTATGTGCTGGAGCACCTTGACAAGCTGCTCCATCCTATACCCGCGGCGCCTAACCTTCGTCTGCGTCTTTGCGAGCCTTATAGCCAGTAGCCTTTGCTCCCTCTGCTCCAACCTAGGAAGAATCCATGTTCCAACGCCGTGGTCGTGGAAGAACTCGGTTAGAGGCTCGTGATGTATTACCCTATCGCGGTTGAAGGGGCGCCAGTAGACCTGTTCAAAAACAATCTCCTCCTCTTCAACAGAACCAGGTACAACCTGGGTTATGGGGTTCTTGGTTGCATCCGACATGCATACACACCTCCGACCATGTGTACGTTGGCCGTTGGGCCGTGTACAGAAGGTGTAATACCGCTTGGATAAAAGTGGAGCGGCTGGCGGCACTCTAACTGTTGTAGTGCTAAGCTTAGAGCAGAACTAGGCCTTAAAAGGGGCCGTCGTGGCCGTGCGAGGTTAAAAACCTACATGTAGAGGGGCTTCTCCTCCTCGCCACACTCTGGGCACTCTAGAACCATCACCGACAGGTGCCACGCAACCTCCAGCGCCTCGTTCACCGTCTTCACGTAGGCCAGCTTCTTGCCTGGAGCCTCTGGCGTAGACTGCTCTATACGCTTGTAAGCCGCCTCAGCTAGAATGTACATGTACATTCTGACCGCCGCAAGAACGGTCAGTGCCATCCTAAGGTATGTTGCTCTGTCCAGCTCTCCTCCACTCTCGTCTACAAGCTTCTTCACAGCCTCCGCGAGAAGGTCGGCGAGCCTCCTAGCGTCCATGTGAAGTTTCTTCCTATGCTTCTCTATGAGCTCAACAGCCTTCCCGAGAACCCTAGGGTCTACATACTTTACGAGCGCTACGGGCAGCGCCGACACGGCTGTTCACCCCAGCTAGATGTGCATATTTTGTGGTGCTGGAAGGACGTACTCTTGGTCTGACCTAATCATCTTCTGGATAGCCTTTGAGGCCCTGCTTAGGTCGACCTGTATTGCTCCAAGGAATATCATTTCGCATGATGGGCACTCCATCAAACCGTGAACTAGGACGTCCATGGCTGTCTTCTTGTCATCGCTGTATTCTAAGATGCTTATCACGCTTGACACCTTCTCGCCCATAGAGTCGATTACCAGTATCTCACGGTCGTCCAGGCCTATGACGTGGATTACGTTGTCTAGGAGCCTGGCAGAGATTGATGCTATGTTGCCCTTTTTGTCGACGCCTATGGTTAGTGTTGTGATTGGTACTGGCCTGTTGTGGAGGGCCAGCTCAAGGGCTGAGGCCATGTCAGTGTAGGCCATGATGGTCATACTGTTTGGTGGGAGGTCTATGCTGGGCTCGTACTCGGGCTCGCGTCTCTGCACGACCTCGCACTCTGCCGTGTCGCCGCTGGTTGGCGTGGCGCAGTAGACGTCGTACCTGCCTATGTAGAGCTTGTAGGGTACCTCCAAGTCATTGTACTTGGGGTCTAGTATGTCCATTATCAGTGAGTGGAAGTCGCTTCTCGCACCATAGTAGAGTGGCATGAGCACGTCTTCGCCGTTGTGGCCGTAGGACACGCTGTGGGCCATGTCCCCGTCTGGCGTTATTACTATGCGATCACCGTCAATCATTGCCGTTGCAATGGTTAGTATACCGTTGAAAATGTGGACGCTGAGCTTGTTCAGTGTGGCGGGGGCGCTGCGCTTGAACATGGCTGGAGACGGGTAGGCCCAGGTTATGATGTGTAGCACGGCTCCCACGCACCGTACACAAGTGCGGGGATTCTGGCTGGCTTTAAGCTCCCAGGGGGTTGTGGGGCTAGCGTGCTAAAGCAACCGCCGATGCAACCTATAGCGTGGAGGCGCTGGAGGCGGGCGTGATGGATGGCAAGGAGGTTTACACTGGCGTCGCCAGGCCAGCTGGGGTCGGTGTTGAAGCCACCCTGGTGCAGGTGCCAGAGATGGATGACGACTACATCCTAACTGGCTGGGTAGACCTTAGCGGGATGCCTGCTGGCACGCAGGTTCAGCTGTGCATAGAGATGTATGTTGCTGCTGGGCAGCAGAGGCCCAGCAGCCTATGCGCCGAGTATAGCGCCCCAGGGGACGCGGCGCTGGTGCATGTTAAGCCCATGTACATACCCAGGTGGGGTAGGGCGCGGCTAACGGTTACCGTAACCAGGGGAGAAGTATTCGATATCCCCTACTGGATAGCCGCGGTGAAGCCAGACATCGGCGTGAAGGCATGGCTGATGAGACGCTTTGCATAAGAGTGGGGTGCCACTACTACTACCAGACTGGAGGGTAGGGCGACCATGCCAGAGTTCCCCCCAACCCAGGTACCATCAAATATTGCCAGGCAGATAGAGGAGACTAACAGGATAGCGAAGGCTAGCATCATACACCTGGCGCCTATAGCGCAGAGCGTTGACATAAAACAAGAGAATGTTGAGGTTACAGTGATAGACACCAGCCAGTACGAGATAGTTAACAAGAAGCCGCACACACTGATGGGCTGGATTGACATGGCAAACTTCGCCGCGCTAGCCGACACACACCCAGACGCCGAGATAGAGGTGCGCTGGTACGTTGACGGCAAGCTGTACAGGAGGGGTGTCTACAACCCAGCAGACTTCACCGACGAGCATCTGCTACTGTTCCTGGAGCGTGCGGCAACAGCATTCCACAAGGTTACTGTGATAGTTAGGAATGCTGGCGTGAGCGACCAGAACCCGCTAACGCTAGACTACAGCTTCGAGATTAGGGCAGCGTTCCAGCCGTGGAGCCAGATAGTCTAACGGTAGGGGTGTGAGCTAGATGCCTGCGATAAACGCTGAGGATGGCGGAGAGATAAGCATCAAGCTACAGTTCAACTATCTGGAGAGGAAGCTCCAGAAGATTGAGCAGAAGATAGACCAGCTGATAAAGATGGTTAAGGAGCTTGAGGAGAAGTGCGGCGGCGGGGGCCAGATGGGCGGTAGGGCTGGCAAGACTAGGGGGCATGAGATGGGCTGAAAAAACTACCCCACGTACACCTGTTTTTTCATCTTATACCCGTCTGGGAACACCGCTTCTATCAGCCACATACCCTTCTCGTCAAAGTATATGTCCACCTTGTAGTTGCCCTCGCCCAGGTCTTCGGCTGTAGTGGTTATCTTGGCGCCGCTGGGCTTTGTTATTATTACCTGTATGTTGAGGCCGCTCTTTTCAGCCTCGATGTAAACTGGCTGTACTGAGCCGAGCCTGACCAAGGGGTACCCCCAGACTGTCTCTACCGTTGTAACCTGTATTGGGACTTTCAGGTATTTGACCAGGATTGTGTCCCATGGTGGTAGCTTGACGCCGAGGCGTGAGGCTATTATCCTCATGGCTGTGTCGTTGAGGTCGCTGACCTTGTGGTGCACGTACTTCTGCACGGCGCACTTCTCAAGGGCTGGCCCCCTGTACTTCTGCGTGCACTCCCAGACTCCCTGGGCGAACCACATGTACTCATGGTGTCTGGCCGCCTCGCTCGGGAATGAGGCCAGCACATCTTTGACCAGCTTTATCAGGTACTCGTGGGTTACCTGGTAGCTGAGCATTTTGGGCTTTGCAAGCTCCTTGACCGCTCGGAGCTGCTCGGCGACAATCTCTGGCTTCAGCTTCCTATCCCACAGTTCGAAGCGGCGTATCGGGTTCCTATCCATTGTGCGCCTGCGCCTGGCTGGCACCCGTGCCCACCACTCTCTACTTGTAAGCCCAGACCGCGAAGTTTGCTTCCTCCACCGCGTCGGCTCGCTTGAAGCCCAGCCACGCTAGTAGCCGCTTCAGGGTCTCAGGATGTAGGACGTGGAAGTGGGTACGGTCTGCCAGCGCGTTAGGGTCGCTGCATATCACGCTCTGTATGAATATGAGGCCGCCTGGCCTCAGCACCCTGTAGGCCTCGCGCAGGGCTCTGGTGTAGTCTGGTATGTGCTCCAGCACCTCTATCATCAGCACGGCGTCGAAGCTCTCGGCTGGGAACTCTAGGGCCTCAGCGTTCATCACGTAGCACTCCTTACCCTCCCATTCTGGGAACGGCCCTAGGATGTCTACTCCCACGTAGCGCCAACCGTATGTTCGCCTTGGGAAGTTCTGGTCTAGCCAGTGGTAGAGCATGCACTTGTAGGCGCCGACCTCAAGAATGTCAGCGCTAGGCTTGCGCTGGAGGAGCTGCTGGAGGAGCCTATAGAGCTCTGAGCGCCTCACCAGTATGAGGCCCCAGCCGTACTTGCCAGCCTCCTCGGTGGAGATGTGCTTAAGGCTGCGAGACATCCTCCACCACCCTCCGCAACAGCTTACCCACATTGTCCCAGTTGTAGATGTGCCTGATTTTTGAGACGTGCTCCCTTACACGGGCCTTGTAGTCGTCTAGGTTCTCAAGTATGTCGTGGAGCTTGTCTACAGCCTTATCGATCCTCATCTCTACGCCTTTGCCGTCGTGGATAGGGTTGTCCTTGAGAACCCATGGTGTTGGCTTGCTGTCTACTAGGAGCCAGTCTGGCAGGTAGTCCTCCCAGCTCCCGCCCCTCGCGGCTATGACTGGTAGGCCTCTGGCCAGCGCTTCTAGGCCGTTCATCTCGAAGCCTCCGCCCCTGCTCGCTAGGATGTAGATGTCGCACGTGTCGTATAGGGCCATCTTCTGCTCCTCGGTGAGCCATCCGTAGACGTGTATCGCGCCCAGGCCCCGCATTATCGCGGCCTCCCTGCCGTCGGCTGTTTTGGTTTTGAAGACTAGCTTGACGTCCTTGCGCTCCTGCTTGAGCCTCTTGTATATCTCTACGACGAGGTCGAAGCCTTTGCGGTAGGGGCTGTGCCAGAGGAAGTATAGTAGGTACTTGTAGCCCTTCTTCTCCTTGAGCCTTAGGAGGTCTCCGAAATATTTCGGGGCTATGTTGGGCCGCTCATACCACTCCCTGTCAAGGCCGTGGGGGACAACGTAGACTGGGGCTTTGACACCGCTGCGGACGTAGGCCTGCCTGGAGAAGCTTGAGGGGACTATCATGGCTGTAGCGTAGTCCGTCATTGATACTGCTAGGCTGCTTATGTGGTCGCTGTCAGCCACGTCAACACCGATTATGGCCTTGTAGAGGTGGAGCTTCCTGGCTATGAACCTGGCGGCGCGGCTCATAGCGTAGAAGAACGGGTGCATGAAGACTATCGGCCTGCTCATAGGCATTATGTGGGGAAAAGCCAGCTCGTCTATGCGCTCAACCCTATACCAGCGCTTGAGCTGCTCCACATGCTTCTCAGCTATCAATGTGAACGAGACACGGTGCCACATAGGGTACACGTAGAAGATGTACCTTGGCCTCACGTCTACCCCTGGACAATGTGTAGGAGAGGCATTGCATGCGTGAAAAGGGTGTGGGCACGAGAAAAAACAGGAGGCTAGGGCTGGTCGGCTAGTGCCAGTGCTACTCTTCGAAGGCTATGTATATGGTGGCGTTCCCGAGGCTCCTCACGTAAATCTTCCTCGGGTTATCTACCTCGAAGACGTCTATGTCTCCTGGCTCCAGTATGTACTCTTGCTTGTCCTCGCTGCCGAGGTAGACTATGCTTGGACTGCTCCTTGGCACCTTGACGTGTATCCGCTTCACAACCCTGTCCACATCGCTGAGCGGGGTTGGTGTGGGGCCGACCTGTAGTGCTAGGGTGTCTATGCTCTTGGGCCTGCTGGTGTTCATGTAGATGGCGTCTATCTCCTCCTTCGCTGGCCCCTCGAAGTAGTAGACCGACACTGGGTCGCCGTCCTTCAACACGCGGCGCCCCTGCACATAGGCGTTGTCTAGGAAGTAGCCGTAGTGAGCGTAGACGGCCCTCCACGCCCTATCCTCCTCGCCCAGGTTGTACTTGTTGTCCTCTGAGGGGGCGACATCGCTTGACAGGTTCTTCAGGTCTACAACGCCAACCTTCTCGTCGAGATATTGTTTAAGAATATCCAGGCCATCGACAACTCTATTCCACTCATCAGGATACAGGACTTCTACGCCCTTATGTCTGAGGCCTAGCCAGCTCATCCGCCCACCCAGGTATGTGTGGGGGAAAACTCTGGGATTTGGGTTGCTATGTTAGATTAGGCTTGTGTTGCATGTGCAGTGGCAGCTGTGCGACAGTATGACAACCACTTGCTTGATGATATCTAGCGCATAGAGCATGTCTGCCGTGTACAGCGCTAAAACCAGCAGCAGCAGTATCACTCCTTTGACGTGCCTTCTGAGGCCATAGTACGCCTTAACATCCATCAATGTGTCAACGCCTATGGCCACCATGAACCCCGCGCCTAGGAGAGCCACTATGGAGACAACTAGCGCGAGCAGTGGCGGGAGGCTACAAGCCACCAGCTTGAGAAGGGGCGGCAGCAGGGCCAGCACGGTCATTAGCAGCGCTAATAACAGTGATTCGTCCCAATTCCTCTTCATCTCATAGAGGATGTAGATTATGAACGGTACGTGGGCCGCGAGTAGGGCTGTCTCGGGAGTGGGCACGGGCTACCCCCTCCCAGCCTCCTCTATAGCCCTGAGCCACTCCTCTGCTTTAAGGCGGGTGAGCTGGTCAGTCTGCTCCAGCATACTATGCAGGGTTTCGTGTGCACGGCGGACTATCGGGTCGTCTACCCCTATGCATCGTATGATGTTTACCTGCTTCTCGTAGCGGCGGAAGGGGCAGAAGACGCAGTTTAGGCTGTCTCCGCACTGGCGGTAGGTTTCGAGGTGCTTGTCTAGGCCTGCCTCGCGTATGATGAGCCATACCTGGTTGTCGGTGAGCCTCAGTATGGGTGTAAAGACTATCTCCCTAATGTCCTTGCGCCTTACAGTTATCTCTCTGGCATAGTCCCTCGCGTTGCTCCACTTTATCCTCCTCCACTTGCTATCAGCCATCTTTATGCCCATTATGTTGTAGCGCTTACCGTTAACGTGTGGAAGGGCGTCCCAGTGCTTCTGCTTGTGCTCATTGTAGCACCAGCGTGTGCCGCTGGCTGCTAGCTTGACTGGAATCCCCCATGTTCTAACCCCGTGCCAGAAGTCCCCGCCATGCCTGTTGAACGCCTCTATGTGGATCGATTTGTACCCCTTTAGAACGGCTATCCTAACGTTCGTGTAGTGGGGGCTCCTAACCCTGTGCGGCTGCTCGTAGCCGAGGCTCTCTAGAATCCTGTATGTTTGCTCCACGTTCCTAGGGTGAGTGTTGCCCATAAGCTCGTTGTACACTACTATTACCTTGTTCTTTATTGAGTCGCCAGCGTAGGCTACCGCGGCTGCTACTGCCACGCTGTCCTTGCCGCCGCTCACAAAGAGGTATGGCCGTATTGGCTTGTATTTGTGGAAGAACTGGCGGACTATGTTGGCGGCAATGTCTAGGAGCTTCTCGCCAGTAATCGTGTAGGCCGTCGTGGTCATAGCCTGTCAGCCTCAGAGAGAGTATGGGGGTTACGCCCCTTTTAGGGGGCCAGGCCCGCATAATGGTATTGCTGCGAGGCTGGGAGACGTGGCGATTGAGAGGCTTGCCCATGCTGGGATGTACTTTCCAGGCAGGTTCGACGAGCTAATGGGGCATGTCAGGTGGATGTTCTACAACAATGATGGGCCTGGCTCGATGCCAGATACTGGGAGGAGGATACTGGCTGGGAGGAGGGGGTACCTGGGCTTCGTAGCCCCGCACGCGCCGCTGAGGCTGGCTCTCGGCGTGTACGGGTGGGCCTACTACTACATGGTGGTTGAGGGTGTGCCAGAGACCGTGGTCATCCTCGGGCCAGACCACTACGGGCGGACTGACAGGATAACAGTTGGTAGGGGGTTCGGGCTGGCGAGCCCAGTGGCTACGCTGTGGACTGACGACAGGATGGCGGAGGCTATAGTTGAAGCTGTCAAGGGCAGAATAGCCATAAGGTATGGCGAGGCCGAGCTTTTCGCCAGGGAGCACAGTATAGAGGTTCACGTTGCCATTCTCTCGGCGCTCATAGGGCCAGACGTGAGGATAGTGCCGATAATAGTGCCATACGCGCTTAAGAGCCCTATAGCATACCTTGGCAGGGCTATAGCCAACGCTGTACTGGAGCTTGGCAGGGACACGGTTATCCTCGCGAGCACCGACATGAGCCACTATACTGGCACAAAGTATGACGCCGAGCAGGAGGACAAGAGGGCTATAGAGGTTGTGTTGAGGCTGAACTGGGGCGAGCTACTGGAGCTAAACGCTAGGGGTAGGCTCAGCTGGTGCGGCGTGGGAGCAGTCGCGGCGATGCTGGCAGCTGCAAGAGCGTTGAAGGCTACCAGGGGGAAGCTGCTAGCGTACAAGCTGGAAAAAACAGAGTCTGGGTTCAACGGGTACGGGAGCATAGTGGTCTACAGGGCCTAGCGCCTAGACCTCCTCTTCTCAAGCTCGCTAAGCGGGACAGGTCTTGTGGGCGGCGCCTGCTGCTGGGCCGCGCCAGAAGCCCTCCTGGAACCTGTACGTGTTTTTGATCCAGTTGCTGTAGCGCCGCTTGACGGTGTTGTTTCTGGAGGCTTTGGCGGTGGGGGCATCCTGGCGGACTCGCCTATCTTTACCAGCTCCTCTGCGGCCTTCCTAAGCTCCTCCAGCGCTGGCTCAATAGCCTTGGAGGCCTCCTCAGCAGCCTTCCTAGCCTCCTCTATAGCCTTGCTTATCTCCTCCCTAGCCCTTCTAATCTCCTCGACCAGTGAGGGGGACTCGCTCAAGACACTCCTCCTCCACTGTTAGACTCTACAAATCCCAGCATATAACGCTGAAGCCAGAAAAACAAACCGTACACAAATACTCCTGTGAGGCTGGAGCAGTATGGTTAAGACTGAGACCATAACATGGCATATAATGAGCCAGTACCACGTCTATACTGTTGTCGTACTGGAGTTTGAGGATGGAGTGCTTGATTTCATGGCTGTCTACGTGCTTAACGTAACGCCAGACAGCAACGTTGCCAGCATGACCCCGATAATAGAGTACTACAAGGGCTTCTACGACGACCCAGTTACTGGCGAGCATAAGCACGGCTTCAACGCTAGGGTCTACCTTGACTGTTGTGCTGCAACGCTGCCAGAGCCGCTTGCCGACGCTGCGTTCTCGATGGTTGTTGAGATGTTGAGGGAGGGTAGGCTCATAGGAGAGTTTCATAGCAGCCAGTGAACCCTTGCTCCATCTCCGTGAGCCACATGTCGAAGAGCGTTAGGTAGGTGCAGAAGTCCTCTGGGTCTAGCAGTTTTTTCAGCCCATCCCGCTCAAGGCTCCACTGGAACTCTCTAAGCTCCTCGTTCAGGCTGTACTTGTTGAACACTAGCCAGTGCTCCATCTCCATTATGAAGAATGCCAGCTGGAATATGCACCTGTGCCTAAGCTCGGGGGGTAGGCAGCGTAGCCTTGTGCAGCGCTCAACTAGACTGTTGGGGTCTGGGCACCACATGGCTTCCACCGAAACTATTCTCGTTGCATGTGTGGTTTTGAATGCGAGTAGTTTCGGGAGGGAATTGGAGAGAAAAAGTGCGGGGAGAGTAGGGGCTCACACCATCACCTTGAAATAGTTTCAGTGGGGTGTTCATAGCCCGAAGTACTGCTGCCTCCTAAGCTCACGGTAGACGTACCTCACCCGCCTCCGCTGCGCCAGCCACATGTAGAACTGTATCTCGTAGTCGTCCAGGCCCCAGTCCTTGAGCGCTTCAAGCTCCTGCTTGAGCTCGTCGTCGCCTATCACGCCCTCGGCATAGTCGCTTATTAGCTCGGTGATGTACCTCCGCACCTCGTCGTAGACTGGGCGCACGCGGATGTACTCCTCCCACATCTTCTTGAGGAACTCCTTGGTAGGCTGGTCTACTGGCAGCGCGTCAATCATCTTGTAGACCTGTGCTAGGGCTAGCCTCCTGGCCTTGGGGCTGTACTCTGCCATAGTTACGAGCTGTCTCGGTGTTCCTACCAGCTCCCTGTATGCCCTCAGCGCGGCGCGAAGCTGGCTGCCGTAGACTAGTAGGGCTATCTCCTCGTCCTCCAGGCCGTACTGTACGAACCGCTTGAGCAGGCGCTTGAGGTCGTCGAGCTTGATTGCGAAGTACTCGTAGAGCTGGCGTATGTCCCTTACGACCTCGCGCACCTCGCTGGCAAGCGGCCTAACATGGATGTACTCCAGCCAGACTGGCCACCACTCCCTCGGCACCCTACGCTTCTCAAGGACCTGAAGGGCGTACCTCCTAACCGCTGGCACGTACTCGGCCATTGTCGCCAGCATGGATGGTGTTGGTATGTACTCCCTCGCGGCTGCTATGGCCTCTTCGAGCTCTACCCTGCGCCTTATAATCTCAATCTCCTTGGGCGTGAAGCCCCACTGGCTAAGCTCCTTTATGAATGCTTCAACGTCGTTCCTGCTGACCACACCGTAGCGTAGAGCTCGTATGTAGGCTGTCAGGAGCGTCTTGTAGTCGCTCTTGACTGGCCTTACCCTGATGTATTCTAGCCATATCTTAGTCCACTCCTCTGGCACATGCCTGGCAGCCAGAGCCTTCGCTATCAGGTCGCTGGGGAGCACCATGTACTCTGCGAGGGTTGCTAGCATTGTCGGTGTTGGTATGTAGAGTCTGGCTGCCTCCCTAGCCTCAACGATGGCCTCCTCAAGTGCTGCACGCCTGCTTACCAGCTCCACCTCCTTGGGCGTGAAGCCCCACTCGGACAGCTCCTTCAGGAACTTCTTGAACTCGTCCTCTGAGACGGCCTTGTAGCGTAGGGCGCGTATGTAGACGCTTAGCAGGCTCTTGTAATCGCTCTTGAGGGGCTTAACACGGATGTACTCCAGCCAGTATGGGAGCCACTCTGGCGCAACGTGGTACTCCTCAAGGGTCTTCCTCACCAGGTCTTCTGGGAGGACAAGGTACTCTGCCAGACTTGCCATGGTTGTTGGGCTGGGTATCCTCTCCTTCTCAGCAGCCTTCATTATGTCTTTGAGGTTCTCCATTCTTGCTATCAGGTTGTAGAGCACCCACTCGTGCTGGGATATGCCGAACGCCTGGAAGACCTCGACGGCCTTGTCGTAGACTGCTAGGGCCTCCTTTGCCTTGGGGCCTGCTACAAGCTCAAGCTTACCGTCCTTGTAGACGTAGCCTACAGCGTACTCTGATAGTAGGGCTGTAAGCTCCTCTGGGCTCATGCCCAGGGCTAGGAGCTGGTATATCCTCGTGCGCACTAGGGTTAGCTCGTCGCGTACTGGCTGCCTTGCAAGGTAGAGCATCCAGTAGAGCCGCTCATCCTCTGGCAGGTTGAACCTGGCCACGACGTTCAACACAGTGTCGAGGGCCTCTGGCACCACCTCAAGCATGCTGGCATAGGTGGTTATGCTCGGAGTGTACCATATCACGTTCGCGTCAATGTAGAGCCTGGCGGTTTTCTCGTCGAATCCGAGCTTCTTGAACTCCTCCAGGGCCTCGTCAACCGTTATCCTCCTGCTCCTCAGCCTGTTGACTATGGCCCTCACGGATATCTCCTTGTAGAACCTCTGGATCATGAAGTCTACGGACATCCTTATCATGTCTTCGACGTACTTGTGCTCGTGCATAACGTTTACCATCTGTTCTACCCACTTCTCGGCCTCGCTGATTGTAGTGTAGCCCCAGCGTAGGCCCCAGAGGACGCTCCAGATGATGTAGCGTGCGTAGTAGCGTGTCCTAAGCCTGGCCTCAACGTCCTGGAGTAGCTCCACGTACCTCCTCCAGGCCGCCCAGTAGCCCTTGTCGAGCTCTAGGCCTAGGCTCTTGCCTGTTATCTTGCGTATCTCGCTGACGAAGAAGTTGGCATTTATGGCTCCAACTATGTCCCTGAGTATCTCCTCCGCCTCCTCCACCGTTACAGTGTAGTAGAGGGCTGAGCGTATCAGGTACCTGTAGGCCTCACGGTAGATGTCAAGCGCCTTGTCCATGACAGCCCTTAGCTCCAGCAGCTTCGACTCTGCTGGCAGGAATGCTACTGGGAACTCTACGTTAACCTCCTTCCAGTCCATAGTGTTGGGGTCGAAGTAGCCAGTCTTGAATACTACTGTGAAGAAGCCAGAGAGCAGCACGTTCAGCTGGTCTAGCGTCCACAGGCCCTCCCTGAACAGGTTTATGAAGCCAGTTCTGAGCAGTGTACGCTCCTCTGATAGTGCGTTGATTGTCTCGGCTATGCTTATCCACGGCACCCAGTAGGGGTGCAGGCCTGTTGCCTGGAGAGTCCTGGCGAACTGGCGGACGTCGAACTCTATCTTGCCGCTCTTCAGCGAGTTCAGGTATTTCTCCACAATTGCTGCTGCTGAGGTTGTCTGGCCCTCTTTGAGTAGGCCAGTGGTTATCTCCTCTATACTGCTCTTGATACCGTAGCCCCACGCGCCCCAGTAGTCGAAGAGGCCCCACCTGGTCATCCAGCGCAGGTCTATCTTGCCTGGGATGTCGGCTATCAGCTCCATAATTATGGCGTTGTCTGTGGGCCAGCCCTTGTGCCACGGTATCCTGGCGTAGTCGTGCCACTTCATGTACTGCTTCATCATCTCGAACAGCGACTTTGCGTCGAAGTTGAACTTCTTAGGCGCCTTTGGCTTCGGCACCTCTCCCTTCTTGAAGAAGGTGGCCACTATGTCCTTGTCGTAGGACTCGTCGGGGTTCCACAGCTCGCCAGCCACGCCGCGCCAGAAGAACTCTGCGAGCTTCTCTGGGCTGGGGTACCTGAAGTGCAGCAGGTAGAACATGAATGCTACGTCTGGCGTGAAGCCGTGCATGCTCATTACGGCGGCGAAGTCCCTGGGGTTTAGTATGATGTCTCGTATCATCATGTGAGCTAGCTCGCTTGGTGTCGGTATCTCAGCCACTAGGCTTGCTGGGAAGACGCGTGGCTGGCCGAACCTGTCGGTTATGATTAGAGCCTTGAGGTTGGCGTCGTACTTGGCTGCAACCTCCTGGTATATCGATAGGAGCTTGTCTGGCAGCGGGTAGAGGTAGTCTATGAACTGCTGTGATATACCGCCCATCCTCAGCTGGTCTACGTATATCCTGTAGTACGTCTGCGCCTCTGGGGTCGCCAGGTGGCGGCGTAGGCTGCGGAGGGTCTGCTCCATAGGCGGAAGCTCTATGGTTATGTAGTTGGTGAGCCAGTACCTTGTGATGGCCCTTGTCGGCTCGGCCCACCATATCATATGGCCTATTATGAGGTACCTCGCAACGTCTGGCATTATCTTGCCAATACTCTTTGAAAGCTTTTCAAGGGCCTCTCCAACGTCTATCTTGACTTTACCCTCGCCTTTCGTGCCTATACCAAGCGGCCTGAGCAGAGCGGAGAGACTAACCTCTATACCCTTGAATATTCTGGCAAGGCTGCTGATGGCACTCTCTAGAATGATGCCCATCACGGCACCGAATATTGCAAGATTGGCTATACCGTAGATTGTGCCTACGGGGTCTCTCATTATTACTGGCATCATATCCTTAGCCTTCTCATAGATAATCTTGTAGAATCCGCCGACAAGCGATAATGGTACTGCAAATGGAGCAGTAACTGCGGCTACTGCTTTAGCTGCATCTTTGCCCAGAGCCTCCTCCAAAACCTCTAGGTGCCGCTTGTAGATGCCTCCTGGCAGATGCTCAGCGATAAAGCCTTCAACCCTGGCAGCAAAGTTGAGGAATGCCCCAGCAAGGGTCTTACCTATATTCCACAGTATGTCGGCTAGGCCAGTGATTATCTTGTAGGCTCCAGTGAGCACGAACCTTCCAAACTCTACTAGGGCATCGAATACGTGTTCTGCAATCCATATCACAGCCTTCTTGACGTAATCCCAGATTGTCTTTAGAATGTCTATTAACGGCTTAACTACGTGGTCTACAATCCAGTCCTTGGCTAGGAGCAGCTTGTCCCAGAGCCACCTGAGAAAGTCCAGTATCTTGCCCTTGGGGTCTTTGAAGAATTCTACCAGCTGCTCGTAGAGCCAGCCGAAGAAGTCTCTGACCTTGAGCAGTGCCTCCCTAACAGGGTCTGGCAGATGCTCCCATATCCATCCTCCGAGGGACTTCAACCCCTCGTAGATTCGCTCGCCTAGAGGCTTGAACACGTTGTCCCACAGCCATTCGAGCAGACTCTTCAGCGTGCCTACAGGGTCTTTGAAGAACGCTACTATTGCATCCTTAACAGCTATAAGTGCGTCCTTGACTGCTGGCAGGTGCTCTATGAGCCACTCTACGCCAGACTTGACCTTCTCGCCGATGGTTATCAGTGCGTCCCTAGCCTTTTCAAGGAATTCTCTGACTGGCTCGGGCAGGTGCTCCCATATCCACTGGCCCAGGCCCTTGAGGCCTTCGTATATGCGCTCGCCTAGAGGCTTGAACGCGTTGTCCCAGAGCCACTGTAGTACGCCCTTAAGCGTGCCAACGGGGTCTTTGAAGAAGCCCACTATAGCGTCCTTCAGCGCTACCAGTGCGTCCCTGGCCTTCTCAAGGAACTCCTTGACCGCGTCTGGTAGGTGCTCCCATATCCACTCTCCTAGCGCTTTAAGCCCCTCGTAGATGTGTTCTCCGAGTGGCTTGAGGGCGTGCTCCCACAGCCACTCAAGCACGCTCTTTAGGGTGCCGAGTGGGTCTTCGAAGAACTTCTTGAGGCCTTCTCCAACAGCCTTGGCGGCTTCTACTATCTTCTCGCCAGCCTCCCTTATCTTGTCCGCCGCCTCCTTGATGTAGTCTGGTATGCTCTTGAAGAAGTCTACGGCCTTGCTGAAGAAGTCCTTGACGAAGTCTGGTAGGTGCTCCCATATCCACTCTCCTATCCGCTTGAGGGCCCCTACTATGGGCTCTGCTATGTGCTGCTTGAACCAGTTGGGGAACCATTCTGGGAACTTCATTATCGCGTTTACGAAGCCCATCAAGTGCTCTCCAACGGTTTTAACCGCGTTCGCGACGTTGTTGAAGAAGTCCTTGACCTCCTTTGGCATCAGGTACCATACTACCTTTGCTAGGCCGACCATTGATAGGAACATCAGCTTGGGGAAGTTGGCTATGAAGTCTAGTGGGTTCCTAATTCTTGCCAGGGTGCTTCTGAGCTCGTTGTAGACGTCTGGGGCGGCTCTGCGGAGGAGGTCTGAGACCACTACTGCTACGTGGGCTGGGCTCAGCATCTTGCCAAGAGTCTCTAGGACGTCCTTGAACTTGTCAGCCACGTCGCTGAGGAAGTCCTTGACCTTGCCGAGGGCCTCCTCTATGACGTCTGGGAGGCTCTTGACCTTGTCTACTATCTTGCCTACCACGTCCCTGGCCTTGCCGAGGAGGTCTACCAGCTTGTCTATGCCGCTCTTGGCTGCTGAGACTATGCTATCCACTATCTTCCTCACGCCAGACAGTATCTGGCCTATGCCGCGCTGTAGGCCGCCTATAATCTTGCTTATGAGGTCGCTGGCGCGCTGTAGCAGGCTGGATAGGCCCTCGCCTATCCTTGAGACTATCCTGCCTATAGTGTCTGGCAGCTTCTCTATGGCCGCTACGGCGTTCTCCACCATTTTGCGTATTGTCTGGCCTGCACGCTCAAGAGCTGAGGTGATGGTGCCGACTATCTTGTCTACAATCTTTGATATCCTGCCTATGATGCCCTCTATGGCCTTGCCAGCGCCCTCGATTAGCCCGCTGAGGGCTTTGGATATCCTGCCAGCAATGTCTTGGAGGCCGCTGGATATCTTTGATATTATGTTAGATATTATGCCTGGCACCTTTGTCAGAACGTCTATTACCCCTCTCGCCAGCTCGCCCAGCTTCTCGCCCAGCCTGCGGAGCGCCGATGTTATCTCGCCGATTATCTTGCCCACGGCTGAGCCTATCCTGGAAACTATGTCTTGTATTGTGCTGGCGGCCTTGTGTAGGAGCCCCGATATGCTGCTGGCCACCTTTGAGGCTAGGCTGCTGAGCCTACCCAAGGCTTCTGATATGAGGCTTGGCAGCTTGGATATGGCCTGGGCTACAGAGTTGGCTAGGTTCTGGAGCCTGGATGATATTGCGTTGATGACTGATGATATTGCGTCGCCTATCTTGCTGACTGCCGAGCCAACCCTTGACAGCAGGTCTTGTATTGTACCAGCAGCCCTGCCCAGTAGGTCGCTTAGCTTGCCAGCTATCGAGGACACTATGTCGCTTAGCTGGCCGCCTATCTTCTCAACAAGGGATGTTATGGTTGAGACCACGTTGCTTATGACGTCGCCTATCCTGCTTGCCAGGTTTGAGAGGGTGCTAGATATCTGGTCTACAATGCCAGAAATCGCGTTCTGCACGGCTGATAGGGCGTCCTGGACTGCGCTTACAGCGCTCTGTATACCCTCGGAGACCGACTTCACTATCTCCTGTATCTTCGAGGTTATCTCAGATATGACGTCGCCTACGGCGCTCGATATACTGTTGACCAGGCTTAGTATCTGGCTTGTAATGTTTACCAGTGTGTTGCTCAGAGTGTTCAGGCCGTTCTTGATACTGTCTATGAGCCCTGTAACCGTGTCCTTGAGCTTTGGTATGTTCTCAGCGATCCAGTTGAGCACATCCTTAATCGGCTGTATGACTACCTTGTTTACGGTGTCTGCGAGCGCGCTTATGGCAGAGGATATACGGTCTAGTATGGGTTTGATTACCTCGTTGAAGACGCCAGATATGAGTGAGCCTATCTTATCGACTATGGTTTGGACGAAGCCTTCGAGTATCTTTTTGAGCCAGTCTTTGAGCTGGCCTATAGGGTCTGTTATGCCGAAGACGCCGCTCGCTATGGCCTTGAGGTCTAGGAGCTCTACCATATCTATGGTTATCACAGTGTACTGCTGGCGCTGCTGCCTAGTCTCGGCTACCAGCACGTCTGCGAGCTGGTCGGCCAGCCACTCCACGTCATCTCGCGTGTAGTGGAAGTACGGGTCATCTGACAAGTGGGACACCCCCTACCACGTCTCTTGTCGTCTCGTCGCCGAGTACGAGGCGCATTAGCTTGAACTTTGTAACCTCGGCTATCAGCTTGGCCTTTAGCTCCTTCTCGTTCCTCACAGAGAGGTTGAAGACCCTGCTGCGTATACCCTTGCATTCCACCATGACTGAGACTGCGTACTCGGTGCCCCAGGGGAAGTCGAGCTGGGCGACTTCGAGAATGTGGGCTAGGCAGTCGTCCACCATAACTGTGATGGGTGGTATCTGGACAATCTTGCTCTGTCCTGGTGGGGCGGATGGTGCGCTGGGCATCCAGGCGCCCCGTTTAAAAAACTGTGCGGCCTTGGGTAAAAGCTAAGATGTGTACGGGCTAACCTGTCGGCTGTACAGATGCTAGCTCCTTCCTCATTGACATCAGCTTCTTGAGGGCTACCACTAGCTCTCTGCTCTTCTCAACCAGCGGCTTGAGGTGTGGGCACCTGCCAAGCTCGCCGTAGTCCAGGGTTGCCAGCTCGAAGCCTACCTCCTGCGCCTTGGCTAGGATGTCGCCGATTATCTCTGCTAGCTTCTGGCGTATCTGCTCGTCCCTGCTCTGCTGGGGCTGTAGCTGTAGGCCCTGGGGCGCTGCTACCTGAGGTGTGCTAGGCGGTACCTGGCCTCCCTGACCCGTCTGCCCAGCTGGAGTTTGAGCCTCCTCCATTCGGGAAGCCACCTCTTTACCGCGTTATAGAGCTGGTCTAAGACGTCTTCTTTTAAGCCCTGGGACTTCCAGTGCTCCTTCCACCACGAGACCAGCTCATCCTCGCTCATTGCTTTGAAGGCTTCGTAGCCCCACCTGTGCCGCTTTGCTGGCAGGCTGACCAGCTGGAGGACTGCGCTCTTGTACATGCGTATTTTGACTGGGTTTGTCTCGTAGCGGCGTATGATGGGGTCTACTATGCGCTCTATCTGGTAGCGTATGAGCTGGAGGCTCATGTACTGGTCTGCTCGCTCGCTCTTACGGTAGTCGCGCTGCTCCTCGGGGCGGTTGTAGTTGCCTATGGTGAACGGGTTCCATGTTATATTGTGTATCTGGTGTGTGCCCCTCCTCCTGACGAACTCTGTGAGCGGCTGGAGCTGCTTTGGGATTATGGGCTTCTTGAACACGGTGCGTGGGGGTAGGAGGTAGCCGTAGCCTAGCGGTGTTATGCCGAGGACTAGGCCTACCTTGGCGTGGTCTAGGGTGTTGCCCAGCCACTCTATGAGCTCCAGGTCGTAGTTGAACATCTTGAACTCTGCCTCTGGCTCTGGCCTAACCTTCCTGCCCAGGTAGCTTCTGCCTAGAACCCCGTAGCCTAGTATCAGGGCTGACGGCTGGGCGTAGATGACCTGGCTTATCTTGTGGAATAGCAGTATCTTGAAGCCGTCGCTGAGCTGTAGCTCCCTAGCCATCTTGTCATGGTCTTCTCTCAGCTGTTTCAGAGTATACCTTTCCACCCATAGTTTGAACATGGTTGAGCGTATGGCCTCGCGAACCGCTGGGGGGTCTAGGTAGCTCCTGTTGTAGCGTGTCTTACCGTAGACCGCCTTCCTGGGCCTCGTCTGTATCATGCTCTCCTGGTACTGCTCTTCAACAGTCTCCTTGACCAGCTTCTCTATGTCGCTGAGCCACTCGTAGATGGTGCTCCAGTCTATCTTGTAGACGTCCGCGAGTATTCCCTGGAGCCACTCGTCCACGTCTGGCAGTTCGACGTTGAAGTCCCAGTTGACTGGCACTATCTCGTATGGCGGTATGTCGAAGAGGAGGCTGTAGGCTATGCCAGAATAGGTGAACTCGGGTATCATGAGCCAGACGTACCAGGGCATGAAGTCGCCTATGTCCATGCTTCTGAGCCAGTTTGCGAAAAGAGCGTTGGAGGAGAGTACCTTGGCGTGGTACTTCTGCTTCTGCCTCCTAAGCTCCCTTATCAGGCTCTCGAAGTCTAGTGTGCTGCCGAGTGGCATGCTCACCCCAGTTCCTCTACTTCCGAGATAGAGTCCAATAAGCGTCCGTAGACCTTCTCCGCGTCGTACTGCTTGGCGTGCTCCCTGACCCTCTCGGACAGTGCCTTGTACTCGTCCTTCTTGTTTACGGTTATGTCGTAGGCTTTGAGTATCGTTTTTGCCATCTCGTCGGCCCTGTAGATGTGCAGCTCGTACTCTATACCCTCGCCCATGGGGTCGTATATGACCTGCTCGTAGGGCACCCACAGGTTGTCCTTGTGGCTGTGCTCTGTGAGCGGCGGGTAGGCTGGGTGTATGCATGGGGTTCCGACTGCCTGGGCCTCAAGCACTGGTAGGCCGAAGCCCTCTGCGAGGCTGGGCTGCACGTACCAGTCCGCTGCCGCCATGAGGGCTAGAACCTCCATTCTTGAGAGCTGGCCGAACCTTGGGTCGACGTAGACTCCTTCGATGTCGCTGTAGTACACTGTTGCCTCCTGCCCTGTTAGAATGTAGAACTTGCACTCCTCGCACTCCTGGCGGGCCAGCATTATGGCTCTGGCGTAGAGCTCGTGGCCCTTGCGGCGGTGGCTGCTGGCCACTGTTACGTAGTAGACTCCGCTCCCCAGCCTAGACTCAAGGTGTTTTCTGGCGGTCTCTGCAAGCTTGACTGCCTGCTCCACCTCACTCATAACGATCCCGTGTGGGACTACGTCGACAACGGTTAGCCCTGCCTCCTCAAGCTTCTCGCGGGTGTACTGGCTGTTGGCTATGAAGACTAGGTCTCGCTGCATCCACGGTTTGACGTAGCGTTTGGGGAGCCTGCCCTCGGTGGTGGTGTATATCCATGACGGTATGTTCTCCTTGTTGTAGTCCCTGGCTGCGAGGAACCAGCTCCTGGAGAGCAGCGGGTTCATCGTCATGACAACTATGACCATGCCAGCCATCCGCTTCATGTCGACTGGAGAGGGGGCGTACTCCAGTATGACTGGCTGCAAGCCACGCCTACGGGCGACGTAGGCTATGGCCCTGGCAACCTCCATGAGCGAGGTGGCCCTGGAGGTTACGAGTGCAATCTTCACAGCCGCCCCACCTCGAAGGGGGCGTTGGCTAGGAGCGGCAGCTATAAGGTACAGGGCCCAGACGGGAAAGGGTAGCGTAACGTTAAACGTTGCGGACGCTGCTCCTGCACACGGGCCGATATATATGCCTATACACAAGAGGCCATGTGTACAAACATTTATATAGCTCCGTACACAAGTACACTACACGGCCAGAACCCAGACCAAGACCCCGAGGTGAGAGGTCGTGGCCCTAGCCCTCGCATACACCCAAACCCCCAAGCGTCAGGCCTACGATAGAATCGTAATAGCGGGCCCAGACGCGCACGGCGTTGCAACCCTGGCGGCCAGGCTTAGAATACTGAGGCAGCGCGGCGAAAACGTGCTAGGCTACGCTAAGTTCCCAGACACCACCCCGAGAGCCGCAGCAGAGACCTTCGCCAAGATAGCAGAGCAGTACGAGAGCGTTAGGGGCACCGAGGTCATAGACATACCAGTAAACGTGCAGGCGCCAGCAGCGTTCATAGAGGCGCTGGCTAAGCTGCCGCAGCCAGTAAGGTATTACGACCACCACGAGACTTCGGTACCTCATGTGGAGGCTATGATACAGCGTGGCATAACTCCCATCATAACTGCTGACGCCGTGCAGATGGCTGTGGCGCTGGAGTTGTTCAGCGAGGACACTGCCAAGGAGCTGGCAATTGTTGGCATCGTGGCCGACCGCGACCCAGCGATAGCGAAGGTGGTGCCGAGGGAGGAGCTAGAGAGGCGCTACATGCCACTAGCTAACAAGCTAGACATACTGGTGAGGCAGCCAGGCCTGGTAAATGCCAGCGACCAGGCGGAGCTGGCTAGGATGCTCAGCGAGTACGGTGTATCCATGCTGGAGCAGGTGAACGTGGAGTATCCGCCAGAGAGGATAGCTGGCCAGGTACACGTAGAGCGGGTTGGCGACATAGCGCTACTCGTAGACTTCAGCAGGCTAGACCCAGCGACCACCAGTATGTGGGTGCCGAAGACTATGGAGCAGCTGGCAATGAGGGCTCGTAAACACTTCATCGTAGCAGTGGTTCCAGGATACAACCCACGCACCAAGAGTGTAGAGGGCTACGACGTCCGCGTGATAAAGTATTGGCTCAGCGACTACCCAGCAACAGCCGAGGAGATAGTCAGGGACATAATAGCGAGGATGGCGCCGCAGGGCCGCGTCGTAGGCCACGAGAACTACGTCAGCGTCAGGTTCAACGACTACAGCGAGGCCATGAGGGTTGCTGTTGAGGTGTTCAGGAGGATAGAGGGTAGGCTGCCGAGCGCGGCGCACCTGGTGAGCGACCAGGTGGTAGCCGAGGCAATCCGCAGAGACTACAGCAAGCTCTACGAGCTCTTGGAGAGAATAGCGAGGGCACTAGAAAAGGGTGCCGAGGCCAAGGAGGAGCAAGTGAGCCTGCTACGCGAGCTATACCAGAGGGATGAGAGGACAAGGTACGACTAACCTTTCCCCCGTCAGTTTTTTCGATCCAATTCTACTTTGTGGGGGTGGGCCGTGTGGAGCTGGGCCACTGGCGCATATACTATCGCGTGCTTCCTGGGGGCCTTGTAGGCCTAGTCCTGTACGGCCCTAGAAAGAGGGTTGTCTACATTCCACCGTTTTTCTCTAGGCCCGAGAGGCTGCCGATTCCACGTTATGTTGCCCGTTTTCTCTCGGAGATTGTGCCCGAGCTTAGGGAGTGGGGTGTGAGCGGGCATGGTTGAGCCTAAGATAACTGTTCTAGCTGATATTGATGTGCCCTACCCGCGTATTGGCGACTGTGTGCGTGGGAGCTTCCAGCCTCTGGCTTCGAGGCTTGCTATGGTAGAGAACTGGTTCGGCATCGCGGTAGTGTACGCTGACCCTAGAACCAGGAGTCTTAGCGTGGCCTATAAGGACAGCGATATCTGCTATGTTGTCGACGCTGATGACGCCGAGTTTGTGTACAGCGAGGATGTGCTGGACTTAGACCCCTACCAGCTGCTAGAGCTCGTGGACACTATAGCCTGGCTCTCGATTAGGGCGCCGACGCTATGGCTGCCAATAGAGGTGCCGAGGAAGGCTATAGACATGATATACAGGCTTGCGCGCTGCGGTGCTGCCGTGCCAGTAGAGTTCAACAGGCACGAGGACGATATCGTCGACATCATAAGGAATGATAGGGAGGTTGAGAAGATTGTCGGGGCTGTAGTAACCAAGAATGTGATGACGGTGGTTGTACTGCACAGGCATGTTGAGGGCTGCGAGCCAGTGTCAGACGAGATGGAGTGGATAGCTATGAGCTGCAAGAAGCGGCTGCTGCCAGAAGTCTACTACTACATCTACGGCGTCGGCAAGCTCTTCAAGATACCGTGGTACGTCTTCGACAACAAGCAGCTGCTAGAGAAGTGCCTAGGAGGGGGCAAGTGATGGCTGAGTGGCTAGAAGGGCCCAAAACAGCCAAGCGCAGAATGAAGTGTAGGCTTTGCGGCAGAGAGATTAGCAAGGGTGAGGAGTACTGGCTGTGGGTCTACAGGGACGGGCCGTACCTTAGGAGGAATGCTGTGTGTCCAGAGTGTGCCAGAAGGATAGTCGTGGGCAGCATCAGGGAACGTGTTACTGTTGCCAAGTGGCAGGCTATGGAGGAGTGCATACATAAGATGGCGCCAACGCCTGGAAGGAACGCCATTGAGACCACCGCACTGCTGATAGTTGCAGGGGAGGCTGTGAGGAGGGCTAAGGAGGAGTGGTGCGAGAAGTACGTTGACAAGAACGGGTTCTACGTCGACCTTCCAAAGTGGCTTTGTGAGGCAGCACAGCACCTTGGTATCAGCGTCGACGTCGAGGTTGAGAGGTTCGATAAGAGGGCCATAGCAAGGTGTCAGTGGGGGTGAGTGGTGTGCGGGCTAGGGAGCTTGCCGACGTGGCTTCTGAAAAACTGTACGGGGAGTATGTGAGGGCTGCCAGGTCGCGTGCTGGCTGCTGGCGTAGGTGTCTCGACGAGCTTGGCAGGCTCAACATAGAGTGTTTTGTCAGGTGTGTAGCTGGCAGGGCCTAACCCTCCAATATTCTTGCTGCCAGCATGTTTACTCTTGTGTGTAGCGCGTCTATCTCCTCCTCCATGTACTGTAGCTTGCTTTGTATGTGTTTCATCATGTTTATCAGTGTGTTGAGGGTGTCTGCCGCCTCCTCTGGTATCATCTCAACAAGCCTCTTGAGCTCTGCCATGACCTTCTCCTCTATGGTTTTGAGTGCCTGCTCGTCTAGCGGTAGGCTTAGGTCTAGGTGTATGTGGAGCTCGCCTGGGAACTCCTTGTTCGCTATTGATACTAGCCGCATTTTTTTCCAGTCTATGTTGGCGTACCAGCCGTATGGGAGCCTGTCAAGCAGGTTGCCTGGGTTGCTGGTTCTAACCCTCTCTAGGAGCCGCTTGACTGAGGCTATCTTTCTCAGCAGCTTGCTGGCCCTGCTGTCGCAGAATGAGGGGTCGTCGCATTCTACCAGGCTTACCAGGCCATCCACTATGTTGGCTATCCTGTGGAGCCACCTAGCCATATCCATGAGCTCCTTGTCTACCTCGCAGAGCGCGCTAAGGACGTCTGATAGGTCTTTCTCGGTTGCAGACACGCCCGTGCACCGTAGGCTAGGATGGGCATGGAGATGGGATTTAGGGTGTAGGGGGGAGGACGGGCAAGTATGATATTTGTATACGGATGGTGTGAGCGGAAAAAAGAGCTTGGAGTCGGATCGTTTTATGTGCTAGCGTTAGTAGGGCGCTACCCAGCCCGTAACCACGTTGATTATCTCGTCGAGTATGGCTGGGTCTAGGTCGTAGGCGCTGGCGTAGTAGCTCTTGAGGGCTGTTGCTATCTTCTTTGCGGCGTCGCCCTTCTGGCGGAACATGTGCCTGGCTAGTGCCAGCGCGAAGGCTAGGTAGGTTGCCCTGAGGCCGCCAGTTACACCGTACTGGTCAAGTATTGGCCTTACGAGGTCTCTGATGGTGCCGACCGTTATCAGACCCTCCTGGGCCCTCTCAAGCGCTAGGTCTCTGACGTCTGTGAACCTTGTGCCGATTACTGTCGGGTTGAACTTCTTCTCGTACTTCTTGAACATGTCTATGCCAGCTCTATATAGGGGCATGTTCTACCCACCTCCTGGACGCGCGGACACCTGTCCTCGGGTATATTAGTGGGTGCGGCACATAACGTTATACATTGGTAATATGGACTGTTTATTGCTCTTGATTTGAAAGAGTGTTTGGTTGGGTGATATGTTGAGTGAGTCGATAACGCCCAAGGAGAGGGAATTCCTGAAAAAGCTTGTTTTGCGTCAGGTGGACGTGATTGTTATGCGCGCGTTGGAAGTGATCTCAAGGTTTGCCCAGTATAGGATTCGTGAACTGGTGGAGAAGGGTGTTGTTCTCTCGTACAGTATTGGCACTAATAAGGAGAGGGATAAGTTTGTGTTATCCGTTACCGTAGAGGTGCCTGAGTGGTGGCTTGAGGAGCAGATTAGGAGGAAGGCTAAGTTTGCGCGTATGCTGAGGCAGATGCAGTACAATATTCGGCGTGCGGAGCAGTACATGTATAAGTGGAGTGAGGTTGGTGGGGAGGGCAGGTTCGACGACATATTGCAGGAGTACCTGGCGGAGGCTGGCGGTGAGGAGGAGGCTGAGGCTGCTGGCGAGGCTGGAGCCCAGGGTGGAGAGGCTGGTGGGGGCGAGGAGCGCAGAGAGGAGGAGAGGAGGGAGGAGCGTCCCGCTGGGCCGAGGCCCAGGGTTGAGATTGAAATAGAGGGCCTGTAGGGGTAGAGTAGACGGGGGCTCGGGGATGGCTGAGTCCCCGATAGTTGTTCTTGAGGTTAGGGTGCCCAGGAAGCTTTACGAGGCGCTGGAGCGGGCTGCCAGCGAGACGGGGCTGAGGGTAGAAGATATCGTTGCGCGGGCTCTAGTAAAGGCTCTGGAGGAGCTGGGGGTGAGCGTGTAGCATGCCCACCGTCCAGCAGGTCATACTCAACCTTATCAGCGGTATAGACGACACCGAGGTGAGGATGGAGATAGCTAGGACTCTAATGTACCTGTCATACGTCTACGCCAGCGGCAGGGCTGACGAGCGGGAAGTGGCGCAGAGCGTATATGAGGTGGTAGAGACAGTTGTTAAGATGAAGCACCCCGAGCTAGACCCCGACGAGCGTAGGAGGATTGCAAAGCAGCTGGCGGAGGAGGTGATGGACGCATTCAGGGCCCAGGCGATTATGCGGAGGGTTGCAGCAAGGTTTGGCGCTTAGAGGGAGAGGGAGGGGGTGGGGCCCGAGACCCGACCCGCCACAACACCCCAAACCCAACAAGAACGAGGGCGACAGCCATGGGTAGGTGGAGTAGGGAGGCCCTTAAAAAGGTTATCTCCGCGAGTAATAGCCTGCTCCTACCCCTAGTCAGGGCTATCAGGCCATACAAGCCAGTCGCCAAGGTCAACATTGACACTAGCGAGGATAGGCGAGTGGTTATCATACAGTTCGACCTGCCCCACAGCAGGCCATGGGTTCTAGCAATGTACGTTACAGCGCAGGAGAGCAGGCCGCTGAGCCCAAGGGATGTGCAGCGGATGCTGGCCAGGCTTAACAGGGAGGTTGCGAGGAAGGCTCCGCCGTACAGGGACGTTACCAAGCTGATACTGGCCGCGAGCGAGAGGGCGAGGAGGACAACCGTAGGGGCCAGGAAGGTTCTAGCGGAGGCCCTTGTGAAGGTTGTTGACGTGCTTGAGGCCGCCAGGATAATACAGGGCTACCTGGAGAAGAGGGTTAACGGCCTCATGAACGTTCTAAACAAGTCTAAGAGCTCTGGCAGGCTCAAGGAGCTTTTCGACGTTCTCCACTCGCTCCTCCTCTCGGTAAAGAGCCTCCTAGCCCCAGCCATAGGGTTGGGCTCGTCTTCCCCGCCTGGCCCACCGCTATAGCCTAATCGATCCTCATAGGGTATACCCGCTTCTTCTCCCTGGTATGCAGTCCTAGGCTGGGGTATACACCCCACATCAGAGCCTCATTCTAATCCATAGGGTTACTGGTCTGTAAACCCTACGCAAGTATAAGCGTATAGCGTGAAGTGTTAGAGCTCGCTAGCCATCTTTCAGTATTACACTATACTTTTTCACTGGTGTTCTGTACTGTGGGAGTATGCGGGGCGGAATTGGGTATCGTCTGACGGTTCTTGGGGCTGATGGGGTGCTCGTTTTACTGTCTGGTTAAGTGTTGGTATATGGGATGTGTGGGAGGCTTGTCCCACTATGGTGTGATGGTGTGGGCTTCCATTGGTTTACCTGGAGGTGAATCCATGGAATCGCATGGAGCGTGAAAGAATATCGGGTGAGTGTTACGCCGTGGCGGGCTGGGAGAGCGTGGGGCCTTAAAGTATAATTATAAAGAATTCTCTTAGCTTTGTATCTTCTAGTAGTATCTTAGAGCAATGGCCTCTAATTCCTGGTTCAATGCTTCTAGCTTGCTCTTTCTGGCCTTGCCCTCTGTATCCCTGACCTGTCTCTTCCTCTCTCTTTGGGGTGGGGCGCGGGGAGGGGTTAGATGGTGGTTTAACTGTTGGATCGAAATGGGTTTGGCCTAGTATTTGCGCATTATGCCCTCTATGAGTAGTGGGTCGGCGCCCCTGGCTGCGCGCTCTGCCCTGGCCGCCCAGCAGCGCTCCACCATCCGCCTACCCTGCTCCCTATACTGTAGGCATGGGCTCATGTAGGCGTGCAGCCTCTTAGCGCAGTCTACGAGCTCTGCGTAGAGGTCTCTAGCCCACCTCTTCCCGTTCTCGCCAGCGAGCCTCGCGAATCTCCCGCCGCACGTGTAGAAGTAGGCGCCGAGAACCAGCATGGTCATCAGCAGCTCGTCCTCAACAGCCCGCACATAGTCCCTGGGCGCCTCATGGTTCCTCCTAAGCCTCCAGTAGAGCTTGAAGAGGCTCCTACGGTACCTGTACCACCTATAGGCCGCCGAGCAGGCGTAGACTGGGTGCCCCCTCCTCAACAGCACGTCCACAACTATACCTATGTAACCGTACTCGTCCACATCATCATAGCTGCCGCCGCCGAGGCCGCCGCCAACACCCCTATACCGCTCAAGCAGCTCAAGGGCAAGGTCGCGCTCCTGCTCGGCGGCGGACAAAGGTAACACCGTGTAGGAGCATTTGTGTCCGCCCGTATAAACCGTACGTGCACAAGAGCCAGCAGCGCCGACCACACCATTACCCTCCCCCCACTTAACCCCGACACACGCTTAACACGCACAGCTGGGGGCAGCAGTGAGAGGCGGCTACAGAGCAAGACTCATCGGCAAGACGGCAGAGTACAGCCTGAAGAAACGCCTGGAAAAGGCTGGCTGGAGCGTCATGAGGGCACCAGCGAGCGGCGCCAGGAGCAGCGAGGCCGTACCAGACATAGTAGCACTCAAGGCTGGCAGGATACTAATGTTCGAGGTGAAGCTCCGCGACAAGCCACGAAGCATCTACATAGAGGAGCACAAGTACACGGGCATAATGAACTATGCCAGGAGGGCTGGAGCCCAAGTCTACCTAGCGGTCAAGGTGAGGGGCGAGGATGACTTCAGGGTACTCCCCTGGAGCGAGGCCGAGCGGGTCGAACTAAGAAACGGCGTCTGGTACGTGTTCTACAAGGAGAAGCTTGACAGGGCAAAGACGCTAACCCAGCTCCTATCAGAGCTAGGAGCATAACAGTACAAGGTTACCCGCAGCCCCCCAGACTACTGGGGGATGGCCGTGCCACTCGGCGGAGACCCGCGCACAAACGAGGAGATATACGACGCTATAACCGAGCTCAGAGAGAGGGTCTCCAGGCTTGAGGAGCGCGTGGATATACTGTCAAAGGAGGTTGAAGCCATAGCAACAATAAAGCAGGACATAGCAATGCTCAGCCAGAAGCTAGACGACCTAGACAGGAAGTTCGACGACTTCAAGGACATGTACATAAAGCAGCTCGCCTCAAACCACCGAATGCTCAAGTTCGTACTCATGCTCATAGGCATGGTTCTATCATTCGTAGCAGCAATGTTCGGCCTACACTGGAAACCCCCCTAACACCCTATACACCCCCACCACGGTAGACTCGAACTGGTGAGACCCCGTGCCCCAGACTGGCCAGACATTCGACGCGGAAAGCATACGCAAGATGCTATGCGACATACTACACTGCCAAGACTTCTGCCCCAGCAACGGCGGCAACGGCGAGTGCCAACAGTGCAAGAGCATGGTAGAGAAGGCAGACAAGGAGCTGGACAAGATAATAAAGGTGCTCGAAGAGTGGGAAAAGTACACCCCCTGGCCAGACTAGCTTTCAAGGCAGCCCTAGTGGCAGTCCTAGCGCTTACAGCCGTACTGCTCATACTAGCAGCCTGGGCCACCTCAAAGGCTAAGGTAGCCCTTGTCAACGAGACCTTTTTCCACCAGCTAAACCTGACTGGCAACACCACGTCAGACGCAACGCTACGACAGCTGGTAGCCGTGTACCTTGAGTCCATCTCCTACGCAAGCCAAATCATAGACGCGGCATTTCGTGGACTCCTTATAGCCACCCTGGCCGCCACACTAGTACTACTCGGTGAGGCGGTTGTCGCGTCCCGCTGCTAGCCTCCCAGACATACTCTCCAAGATACAGGCGGTAGAGGTCAAGATAGCCAACATAAAGAAGAACTACGTGCCGCCATTCAAGCCCAAGGTGGTAGAGGTTGATACCGACTGGATAGCCCAGCGCCTCCAGAAGCTACCCAACTGGCAGTGGTGGCGCTGGCTCCCCCTGGACGGCAAGTGGTACACAGCCAAGCTCAGCGACTGGGGGATGATGGCCCACTGGGACGTAACCAACTACCTGCCATACGTGGCCGACAGGTTCGACTGCGACAAGTACGCCCTACTATTCAAGGCCAGGATGGCCCAGTTCTTCGGCGTCAACGCCGTCGCAGTAGTCCTAGACTACGACGCTGGCCACGCATACAACCTGATATTCCCAGCCGACACCGACGAGCCACTAATATACGAGCCCCAAAACGACAAGTTCATACAGATAGCCAAGCGAGACAAGCACTTCTACATGCTCGGAAACCTGTACTTCGTACTAATCTAAGGTGCTGAGCCGTGAGCGAGGTAGACTGGAAACAGGTGCGGCAGGTACTGGAGAAGGCGAGCTTCATAGAGGTAGTAGCACTAGCAAAAGCCCTAGCACCAAAACTCTACACAAGCTGGGAGACAGTACTCAGAGCCCTCATAGAAGTCGCAGAGAGAGCCCTGGAGGAGACGGGCGAGCTCAAAGAGACGGTTACGGAAAAAACCATAGTAGAGGAGGAGGTTACTGAACAGTAAACTCGTAGCTAACATTGACCACGGTGTCCCTATATATTGGCAGTGTCTGGCTGAAATGCTGCTCTATCAACGGTACTGGCGGATTAGCACCATTATCGTACTCTAGGTACTCCGCCTCAAAGTCTAGCGTGCTGGTGCCGCTCCCGCTCCCCGTAACCTTGTTTTGAGCCGTGTCATAGCTTATGCTCAGAGTTATAGCCAGCCCGCTAACATACTTGCCCTCAGTCTCACTATAGTACATCAGCAGGGCCCTCTTGAGGCACAGTACAGCCCTATCAGCACCTATGAACGCTTTTAGAAGGTTCTGGATGTACCCGCTAGGGTCGCATTCCAGCTGTGTAACGCTGCCGCTAAGCGAGCAGCTTACAGTCGCGCTAATCTGGTACGTTACGTCTAGCACGTCCCCCTGGTTAAGCGCTACACTGTAGTCGGTCTCGAAGTACAGCTTGTCAACACTGTAAGCCCTAATCTTGGCTACAGTGTATGAGGCTGTGGCTTGTATGCTGCCCTTAACAAGCACATAGTTAGGGCTGTGGTCTTCGTAGCTGAGGTCTGTAGTGCAGTCCCTCTCAGTGCCCTGGTCGTCCACGAGGCATATCTTATCGATAATGGTTACCTTCTTGCCGCACGTGCCCATCTCCGTTACAATGTCATCCTTAAGCGTCTCTGTCGGGCTGTTGGCGCCGACGAACCTACCGTTTATCCACACGTCCGCTTTCACGCGGATGGAATGCCTTATCACGGCCCGCCCCTCCACGCTAGACTACACGGTAAGCCCACAGTAAAGCTTTAGTACTCACACTCAGCCCACAGCGGCCTCACAAGCTCAATGAACCGCTCCCACTTCTCCCTACTCCAAGGCTTATGGTACTTCTTCTTGTACTCGGCAAACATCTCGCGGAGCATCCGTATCTCCCTCCACACAAGCTCTCGCTCCTCCTCGCTGAGCACGGGGTTCCTGCTGGTTATCTTGTACTGTGCAAGGTACGCCTCACGGCAGATATAGGGGCCCTCAAGGTCTAGGCCGAGCTCAATCATAGCCCTGAATATGTTGTGCTCGAACCTACCGAACCTCATGAAGTACATCGGCACAATCATAACCCTATACGTGTGCAGCGCCGTCCTAGCGCTGAAGTACGTCTGTAGCCTCGCAATCTGATAGTCAACCATGCTATCATGCCAGAAGTCCGTGCTAATCAAGTCCAGCATCTCGTCATAGGGAAACTCTGGGTCAAGATAGATTGGGTTGCCCATGTTGATAATTGTGTCTCCATGCTTATAGTACAAATCCATGTATATTAGGTGGCCCAGCTCGTACATGTTGATGTCGAAGCCCTCAACCCCTATGTGAACCCAGTCCCACCACCCCTTACAGGCGAACACGCCGTGGATGTCGTAGTCGAAGTTGTACCAGCTCCACCCGTAGGCCCTGGAGCCCGTGTGGCTCAGCAGTAGTATCCTAGCGTCGTAGGGCAGCCTCTCGGCAACAATCTCGTATATCCTGTTGAACGTGGGGTCGTCGACCTCCCCCACCTTGGGCTCTGGCACACCCCTACGCGGCACCACACATCACCCATACTCCTCAACTGGGTCGTACATTGGGATGAGGCGCACCCGTATCGTCTCATCGCTATAGCCCTGGCTGATAATCAGCATCCACGGCGGGCTCCCCACCCTCACCTCTATGATACCGTTAACCTGGCTGAACTCAACGGGCTCGGCCAGCAGCTCCAGGAGCGCCTTGTAGGCCTTCTTGTCTATCCTCCTGACCACGTCGATGAAGTGCTCGGCCCACCTGTGCGCCTCCCTGCACACCAGGTTGTGGGGCCAGAACGGTATCGCCTTCACGCCGATATAGCGTAGCGTGGGGTTGAGCAGCGGGTCAATCCTGCACTCGTAGTCGTGGCAGCCAGGAGTCCTCCTAACCTCCTGTATCACGGGGCTGTAGTAGCCAGCGTTCCAATCCTCGATGAACGCCTTGATGCAGCACTCTGGGTAGCCCAGCAGCTTGCCTTGAGTGTAGTGGTCGCCCCTCTGGTAGGCCTCGGCGAACCTCAACGCGTCATCTATCTCGATGCACGCCACGCCGAACAATGCCGCCTCCCCAGGATGCCTAGGCTTCTCATGGGTGTGAGCATAGCCCTGGTACGCTCTAACCTGCGTTATAGGGTAGAACAGCAGCCCATACCTCCGTATCAGCTCAAGGGTCTGCTGCCCACCGCCAGGAGGCAGCAGCACAGTGTTACAGCGCCTCCCGAACTCACCTACAATACCGAACTCGGCCTCGAACACCGCCCTCTCAATCCTGGCCAGCAGCGGCTCCCACCTCTCAGCCAGCCTACCCCCATCATCGCCCCTGAACACTACCGCGTTGAAAGGTGGAAGCCTAACATGCCTCACGACCACATCACCCCCTACCGCCCTTTGGGCAGTCGTACCTGCCCGTGAACGGGTTCCACACGCACCCCCTACTCACCATCTCAATGTACTCCAGCCTGTCGGGCACCTCGCTAGCAAGCTTAAGCCAAGGAGCCAAAGCCTTCAGCCTACGCTCAAAATACTCTAGCAGCCTGCTCCAAAGCCTCCAGAACCTGCTAGGCCTCCTCCAGTCCCCGCCCAGGGCCTCGGCAGGGCACCCACCCTTGTGGAGGTGGCAGAACCTGTCCCCCGCAAGCTCCGTCTGGCACAGCGCTATAGCCCGTATCTTCCTATCGAGAAGCTGGGTCTTCGGCAGGGGCCTAGCCCTAAGCCACATCCCAGCCCCCAGCGTCCTATCGCAGCTCAACACCTCCCCCTTAGGCCCGACAGTCCACACTGGCGCGTCGTAAAAGCCGCACCCGTTAAACCAGCACAAAGCCCTCCTCTCCTGCCCCAGCAGCACAGCCACAAGGTCGTGGTACGGGCTCCAGTCAAGCTCTGGCCTATCCTGGAAGAAGTTCTCCCACATCCACACGTAAGCCCTGTACAACTCGTCTACGCTAAGCTCATACGGCTTACTCCACGGGGTAACAGCGTACATAGGGTTCAGCCTACCATACCTGCTACCAAGCTCATACAACTTGTTGATCCAGCCCACCAGCTTACGCAGCTTCTCCACGTCGCCAGCGTTAGCCCTATGCACAATGGTGAGCACGCCACCCAGCAGCTTCTCCTCAGCCAGTATCTCAATGTTCCTCTGCACCTTCTCACGGTACCTCCTGTTAAGCTCCTCCAGCGGCTTCCCCCTAGGCCAGAAGCCCCTCAACACGTTGAGCTCTGGCGGGCCGTCAGCGCTACAGCCGACCCTCACGTTGTACCTTTTGAACAGCTTGATGTGCTCCTCGCTCAGTATCGAGCAGCTGCTCTGCACGCTAACGCTGAGCCCCAGGTTTCTGATGAACGCTATCAGCCTCTCAAGGTCTCGTAGTGGCATGAGCAGCGGCTCCCCGCCATGCAGAACGGCCTCCTGGTGGGGCTGCAACCTGTTAATCCTGGCTATAGCCTCCATCATCCTGTCAAGGTCATAGTCAAGCTTGACCTTCATCCTCCACCCTATAGTGCTCTCGAAACAGTAGGCACATGCAAGGTGGCAGCTGTACGTGGGCATAACCAGTAGAGTCAAACGCTCCACCCTCAAGGCGGGTCTTACACATGGAAAAACTATAAGGTGTGGGGGCTAGAAGCTGCCAGCCCTATCAGCATGCGCCACATCGCTGTGCGCCGTGTCCGAGAACGCTGCATCGCTATGGGCAACGTCGGAGTGTGCCTGGTCGCTATGGCTCACATCACTATGCGTTGAGTCGCTGTGCGCCTGGTCGCTGTGAGCCTTGTCGCTGTGGCTGACATCCGAGTGGGTCTGGTCGCTGAACGCTGCATCGCTGTGAGGCTGGTCTCCATAGCTATCACCGTGCGTTACATCAGAGTGTGATACGTTGCTGAACCAGTCTGTGTGCGGGTAGTCGGTGTGCGGCACATCGCTATGCCTACTATCGCTATGGCTCACATCGCTGTGTCTAGTATCGCTGTGGCTGCTATCGCTGTGTGTGGCATCGCTGTGCGCTATGTTGGTGTGCGTATCGCTGTGGCTCACATCAGAGTGTGCTCCAGGGCTGTCGCTGTGCGCCTGGTCGCTGTGGTCTACGAATATTGGGAAGCTATCATACCACGAGTCCGAGTGAGACACGTTGCTGAAGCCTATGCCGCTCTCATCGCTGTGCGCCACATCGCTGTGGCTGTCATAGTGGGCCTCATCGCTGAATGGCACGTTGCTGAAAGGCGAGTTGGAGAATGGTGTGTTGCTGAATGGCACATTGCTGAACGAGACGTTGCTGTGAGCCCCATCGCTGTGGGCTGTGTCCCCGTGCCCGTCGCTGTGGGGCTGGTCGCTGAAAGCCCTATCACTATGTATGTCAGCGTGCTCTTGATTGCTGAATGGCACATTGCTGAACGGCACATTCGAGAATGCCACATCGCTGAACGCCTGGTCTGAGAAGGCTGTGTCGCTGAATGGCGTGTTAGAGAACGCTGTGTCCGAGAAAGCCGCGTCCGAGTGTGTAGTGTCGCTGAACTCGCTGTCGCTGTGCGCCACATCGCTGTGCGCCGTGTCCCCGTGGTAGCTTCCGTGCACCACGTCTGTTAGGCTGGCGGATTCAGCTGCACTCCTCCTCACAAGCTTGCTTATCGTGGCCGCTAGGGTGCTGGATAGTGTCTCGCTTACCCTCGCAAGTACCCTGTGCACAGCGCTAACCGTCTCGCTCACAACGAGCACGAAAGTGCTCGTGGCAGCCCTCTTCACCCTCCTATAGAGCTGGTCTGCAAGGCTTGCAGCCTCGGCCAGCACCCTGCTAGCCCTAAGCCTCCTCGCTATAGCGTCAGCCAGAGACACGGCCTCGGCCAGGAGCGTGCTCACCCTCTTACCAATGGTGGTCGACAACGTGGCGCTAACCGTCTCGCTGACCCTGGCCAGCACCCTCCTAACAGTACTCACGGCCTCTGATACAACGAGCGTGAACGTGCTAGTTAGGAACCTGTAAACCCTCCTAGCGAACGCCTCAGCAAGCGCTATGGTCTCAGCTAGGAGCCTCCCAGCCCTAAGCCTTGCAACGATAGCGTCTGCAAGGCTTGCAGCCTCCACAAACGCAGCCCTAACACGCTTGGAGATGCTTGTCGCGAGGCTAGCCGCAACGGACTCTGATAGGGATGCGATAGCCCTCCTAACGGCGGACACGGTCTCGGACACTACCAGCGTCATGCTGCTCGATAGGAACCTGTACACCCTTCTGGCAAGATAGTCGGCCAGCGACAGCACGTCAGCGAGGCTCCTAGCCAGCCTCCTAGCCACAGTTGAGGCGAGCTGGAATGCCAGGCTCTCACTCAGCCTTGCAGCGACACGCCTTACAGCCGTTACAGCCTCGCTAACCACAAGAGTCATAGCGCTGGTTATGAACCTGTACACCCTAGCAGCGGCAGCCTCGGCCAAGCTCACAGTATCGGCCAGCACCCTGCCGAATGCTCTACCTATAGTAGACTGTAGCACGGCGCTAACCGACTCCTCAACCCTTGCAATAACCCTCCTCACAGCCGTTACAGTCTCAGACACCACTAGCGTGAAAGAGCTCGTTAGGAACCTGTAGACAACCCTTGAGAAGGCCTCCGCCAGCTGTAGGGTCTCAGCCAGCTTCTCGGCGAAAGCCCTTGCAAGCCTCGAAGCCATCTGGAATGCCAGGCTCTCCTCAACCCTTGCAATAACCCGTCTAACGGCGGACACGGCCTCGCTGACAACGAGGGTGAACGTGCTGGTGAACCGCCTATACACCTTCCTGGCAAACGCCTCAACAAGCGACAGCGTC
This sequence comes from Desulfurococcales archaeon, assembly GCA_027064885.1. Classification (GTDB taxonomy): domain Archaea; phylum Thermoproteota; class Thermoprotei_A; order Sulfolobales; family NBVN01; genus WAOL01. Next base: position 10,608 of record JAMOOZ010000117.1, on the reverse strand, counting down.
TCAGCCAGCACAACTGGCAGGTAGGCCACCAGCCTCGAAGCGAGCTGGAACGCTACACTCTCACTCAGCGATGCAATCTTACGCCTTACAGCGGACACGGCCTCACTTACAACCAGCGTAAACCTGCTCACAGCGCTACGGTAGACAACCCTTGCAAACGCCTCGGCCAAGCTCACCTTCTCGGCTAGGAACCTTCCAGCCTTAAACACCATCATAACACTGTCTATTGCAGCGTTAACAACCTCTCTCAGCAGGACTGGAGTCCTAACCCTGGCGCTAACCTTCTCCCGCACCACGAGCACGAACCTGCTCAGAATAGCCGACAACGTTATAACAGTGGCCAATAGGGCTTGCAGGGCCTCGGCAACCCTTGCAAGCTTGGCTGGCTTCTCAAGAGCATAGTACGGCTTTACTGGAAGCTCACTGTACACCTCCACAGCCTGCTTGGCGGCGCACTGCCTGGTGGTCTCAGCCTCATCGAGAAGCACACCATGAGGGTTGTCCACGCGTATAAGCGCATACTTCTCGTCGTCCACGGTTATCTCGCACGGCAGCACATAGTAGTTCCTGCCAGGCAGCAGGTAGGCGTACCTCCTAGTCTCAACATAGCCGTTAACGTGCTCGTACAGCGGCGGAATCTCATAGGCCTCATCAACTGGGTTATAGCCAGACCACAGGTCTGTAACCGTGCCAAGGTTCGGTATCTTGGCCTGGAAAGGCCCGCCGCTCCACTCAACCCTCAGCCTAAGCCTGCCAGCCTCTATGGGCTCGTCAACGCTCATCTCAACCTTAACCTTCACCCACTGGTTCAGCACCTCACTACCATAGATGGTCTTGGACTCCTCGTGCACCACACTGCCAGTATCTGGGTCTACCACCTGGAGCCTGATGGTCAGCGTGGCGCTGGGGGACAACGCTATAACATCCATGGTAACAGTCCACATCTTGATACTGTAGAAGGTGTCCTCGCTCGTAATCACGCACGAGCCAGAATCGTAGGCGTAGGGGTTGACGTAGACCAGGCTGGGCCCCTGGGCAGAGCAGTCCCCGCCTATCAGCGTCAGGTACAGTGGTATTGTGAGCCTCCTAGCTGCTATGAACGGCCCGCCGCCAAGCAGGAACGCCATCACCTACCGCCCCCAGGCTGCCTCATGAGCACGACTATGAAGCCTCCCAGCTGCATCAGCGTGTTGACAGCGTTCTCAAGCACATCCCGCTTGTTATTATGGTCGTCTGGCTCGATAAGGTCTTCAGGCTTCTTCTCCCGTAGCAGGCTCTTAGCCTCTGGCCCCAGCCTCAGCGGGAACCACTTGCGGGCAATGTCGACAACCTTCTTGATAGCCCTCACCAGCGCGTTATGCCACTCCACATCATATATCTCGCCAGCCCTAGCCTCTGGCACCATGTACAGCTCCCCGTAAGCGTCGTACCTCAACGAACTCACATCATCCCTGACACTGCTGCCCTCCCATCTCAAAGCCTCGTCAACATAGTCTAGGACGGCCACTACAGCCTTCTTGGGCTGGTTTATATCCTCGGACAACACGTAGTCCCCAGCATTGACCCTCCTTATCTTCTGCACCTCAATGCTCATAGCCTGCATCAGCGGCCAGTAGTTCATAGCCTTGCTATTCTTCAACGCGTAAACAACCTCGTCTGGCAGGCTTATCTTTGGCAGGATAATCTTCAGCTGGTCGCTGAGCCCCACAGACTCGTTGAACGTCGGCAGCACACCCACATGGTCTACGAGCTCTATACTGTGTACTATCGTCAGCTCGGGCACCTTCTCCCCCAGTAGCCGTATATCCTATCTACTCGGGTGTGAAAACTAGTTACCTGGAATGGGGGTCTCCCATGCGCATACCGAGACTGCGAAGGCCAGACAGCCAGGTGATAAGGCTCAAGGGTACAGTCATAATCGAGGTAAGGGATAGGAGCGGCAGGACGATACTCCGCCGAGTCCTGCCTAACGTGATAACAAACGTTGGCAAGGCCCAGGTGGCAGGCCTCATAAACGGCGTGGTAACAACCCCGTTCAGGTACATAGCGATAGGCGACGGCAGCGCCTCCAACCCAGGCAGCTGCGCGGCAGAGTCGGCCAGCGACACAGCCCTAGGCCACGAGGTTGCAAGGCAGCAGGCCTCAGTATCAAGGACGACAACCAACGTAACAAACGACACCGCCGTCTGGGAGGCAACGTTCACAGCCAACGCAACCTGGCAGATATGCGAGAGCGGAATCTTCGACGCGGCCAGCGGCGGAAACATGCTAGCCAGGAAGACCTTCAGCACTGTAACACTCTACAGTGGAGACCAGCTGTACATACAGTGGAAGGTAACGGTAAGCTAGCCATGAACCCCCTAAGAGCAGCCTACATCACAGTACACAGGCTAGCACACTACCTCTGGGGGCTGCTCACCGCCCTGGCAGCCATGCTGCTGCCACAGGTTATACCAGCCATAATGTTCATTGGCTTCGTAATATACGAGCTGGACGAGGAGTGGCACATCAGGGACAGAGCCTACCACGACATACGAGAGTACCTGGTGGGCCTGGGGGTCGGAGTGGTTGTTGACGCGATAGTAAAAACGGTGTGCGAGGGGCTATAGCCAGCCCAGCTCCCCGAGCATTTTTTCCAGCCTATCCGAGAGGCAGAACTCGACCCTCCTACCCCTGCCCCTCCTCTCCAGCAGCCCATCCTCGGCGAACAGCCTCACTACCCTCTCAGCCGTATGCCACTCCAGGCTCCTCCACATCCTCCTCCTATCCCAGAACGCCCTAAGCCTCCTGTAGTTGAAGCACCTGCCACCATTCTCCCGCAGGAAGTCAGCTATCAGCCTCAGCGTAAGCCTCTGCTTCTCGCTCAGCGTAGCGATCCACATTAGCGCCTGGCTAGACATGCTCTACCCCTCATTCCTATGCCTCATAACGTACTCTATCAGCGCCTCCCTGATTACCTTGCTCCTATCCGTGCCCTTGCGCCTGGCAATATCGTCAAGCATGTTGACAAGCTCCCTGCACAGCTTTATCGTTATAAGCATGTAGTCGCACCCCCTCACAGTCTCATAGGCCACCTTGAGCCTTGCTAGCTCAACAGCCTCACAATCCGAGGTTTTGGTTTTATTTCGTAGTCCTCAATCTTCAAGTACAACTCTATAGCCTTCCTTATCACCTCGCTCCTTGTTACCCCCTTCAGCCTAGCATAGCTGTCAAGCTTTTCCAGGAGGTCGTCGTCAATCTTGAACGTTACAACCTTCATGACCGCCTCACCCCACACCCTCCAGAAGCCATGCAAGGTTCTCTGGTAGGTAGCTAAGAGTCTCGAACAGGTACTCCCTAGTCCTCCTCCTCCTCTCGCTCTCAACCCTGCGGACGGCAGCCACGAGCTTCGCTGCTAGAACCTTGGCGTCCTCCAGGGGCAGGATAATCTCTACATCGCTGGCCACGCCCCTCCTGCCAAAAAACTCTATGTGCACCTCCTCCCCTATCGTGTGGACATCAAAGGCTGTAACGTCGTCCGTCAGCTTGTGAAGGATAACATGCACCTCCCGACGCTCCATGCTCCCAGCCCGCCCAGCGGCGGTAACATCATGGTAATACCAGTCGGGATAAAAGCCCCCAGGGTAATACTGCCAGCCCGTTAAAACCCTTCCAGGCCACGTCGAAACTATCCGACAGCCAGCCCTCCCACCTTAAAACGAGACATCATGGGCAAGCCTGTTCTTCGGGGCTCGGGTAATGAAGTACTTCTACATAGCAGTGGCCGAGACAAGGTACCTCGAAGACATCTACAGCAAGATAAAGGAGTGGGACGAGAGGCTCAACAAGCTCCGAGGCATAAGGGTAGGCGTGCTGGTAAGGTTCGCCAAGTGGAAGACTGGCTGCAAGCCATGCAAGCTCTCAGAGAAGTATGATGTCCCGCTATTCGTCGACAACGGCGCTTTCAGCTACCTGTCGGCCAGCGACCTTGAGCAGGAAGCCCTTGACGACAGGGCTCTCCACAAGTGGATAACAGACTACAGCAAGTGGATAGCAGCCTGGTACCCCTACGTTACCGCCGCCGCAATGCCAGACGTGCCAGTACACGGCAGGGACTTCCTCCCATCCAGCCTTAGGGCGGCAAGGATATGGCTTACAGCTGGCCTACACCAGCTCTTCGCCAAGATGCTGAGGCGTATGGAGCCAGCGGCCCTGGAGAAGATGATAGTCGTACTACAGGGCTTCACCGTGGAGGAGTACTGGAAGAGCCTACAGCTCCACCTGGGCAACGCCGACCACTTGAGCGACACCCTCAGCTTCAACCCTGGAAGGGAGCCCTACGGTGGCGTCTTCGGCGTAGGCAGCGTATGCGTAAGGAAGCCCAGCAGCAAGGGCAAAACAGCGATACTTGCTGGAGGAAAGGCGGCTGGCACCCTCAAAGAGTTCATGAGGGACTTCCTATCCTACGGCTGGCCAGAGCTCGTGCGGGGCTTCCACTTCTTCGGCCTCCACACCGAGGCGGTCAGATGGTTCGCCAGCCACCCACGCTACTATGCAAGCGATACTGGCGCCCACGGCCTCAACTACAAGTACAAGTGGCGCACCGTCCTCGGCTGCGAGAGGCTAGACGGCAAATGCTACCAGAAAGCGGTTGAAAGCCAGCTCAAGGCCACCCTCGGCCACCTAGCAAACCCCCAGCTCTTCTAGGCGGGGGTGATGCCCGTGCCCACGGTGGAGGAGGTTCTTGAGAGGAGGATGTGCAGGCTCCTATACAGCGTGGGCTGCGAGATGGAGTGGGCAAGGCTGTACAGCTGCCCCAACGCCCTGGTCTTCCTGATAGTTGAAGGTGTCCATGTTAGGGTGATACTGGTTAAGGGCAAGATAGTAACTAACAAACACTACGAGCTCGGTAACAGGGAGCAGGAGGAGAAGGTTGCAGACCTCCTAGACTCCCTGCTCTTCGCCTTCGCATTCGACGAGGAGGAGTGGGAGGAGTGAGCGGGGAGGACGTGGAGGTGGAGTTCATAACCAGGCCCAGGCGGGACGTGCTCATACTCTACCTGCTATACCGTAGGGGCCCACTCACTACCCCAGAGATACACAGGCTCCTACGCGAAAAGTACGGCGACAACATAGACATCACCGCCATAAGGCAGGTGCTGACAAGCCTTGAGAAGTACAAGATGGTAAGGCTGGTCGGCAACGTTGGCCGCTCAAACCTGTACGCTATAACCGAGAGGGGTCTAAAGCTACTACGTTATGAGGGGCTGATAGATTGACCGCCCCGCACCCCATAAAGGCCGTCCCAGTCAGCATGGGTAGGCCGTTCACGGTAACAGTGAGGATAGCCCACGTAGAGTTCCCGTGCGCGGTCAAGGGGGACGTAACACCTGTAACCGTCGAAGTCCGCTACAGGGCCGTCAGCGCCTCGCTGGAGTATAGGAGCCTGGAGGAGGCCGTGAAGGCTATAGCCCGCAGCAAGCCATGGACAGCCGAAGAGCTAGCCCTCACCCTATCCAGGCTCATAGCCGACACCCTGCTCGCAAACCACCCACCCGAGCTCTACGGCGCCATCCGCGTGAGGGTGCGCCTGCACTTCCAGGAGACGCCAGACACAAGCGTAGAGGTAGAGGCAGCAGCGCCATAGCACAGTCATACTCGTTACTTGAATTATTCAAGGAGACCGAGCGTATATGCATGCATAACCCTTAAATACTGCTTTACACACATTACAATAAGTGGTGGAGCACATGTCCGAGCCCAAAACCCAGACTCACACCCCCGTCTACAGGATTGGGGACAACATACTACAGAAGGCCATCGGTATATGCACAGAGTCTGCTCTAAAGGCTAAGGTTTTCCTCAGGATAAACATTGAAGACATAGTGTACGCTGAGGTTGGCGGCGACAACGAGGTGTTCGAGCGGGCGATGCTGATTACGCGAGACGGTCTAAGGATAAGCTGTGCAGATGGAATAGTGGATATAACCAGGCTCTAGGGGGTGTGCAGGTATGTACATTAAGGTGAAGCTCTGCATGATAAGGTATGGCGGGACAATAGTGGCCAAGGCGCCAGACTGGTATCAGCCGCCGTCAAGCATGGAGCACTACGATGGGCGTAGCAAGAGGCTGCTGGTTGTGCAGCTGAAGATACCGTTCTGCAACGGCTACATACCAGTGGGCGTGAGGCTGTGGAACAGCGCTCGGGGGCTGTACCTGATGTTCCAGGATGCCTTGATACCACTAATGAAGAAGGTTATGGAGCAGACGCGGTGCATAGAGGCCCTGCTGCCAGTAGAGCACTTGCCAGAGCAGGTAGAGGAGCCAGAGCAGAAGGCGGCGGCTAAAGCCTTTATCATTCTTGCTGGTGGGCATGGGCCTGCTTCTGCGCATAGTTCCATTATTTGTCTCCGTGTTTTCTCGTATTCTCTCTTGCAGTTGGGGCTTTGCCAGTATGTTATCCTTACCCGTACCCTTTCTGGGAGCTTGTCTGGTGCTGCCCTCACCGTGCTCCTCAGCTGCTCCAGCGTGGTCTTGTCGTCGTAGGGTATTGTTGTCAGCTCCCCCTGGCTCACCCTCCCAGCCTCCAGCCTCCACGGCATGGCATACTGCTTCCCCCCAGGCGAAAACCCCTACGCCCCAACACGCGCACAGCCAGCCACCGCACGAGGACAAGCGTCCAGCCAGCCCTGAAGCCACCCGAACACCAGGCCGCGCAGGGAGACAGTCAAAAAACCGCATACCCGAAACAAAAACTGGAGTCTAATCGATCCAGCCGAACACCCGTCCACAACACCACACGCCAAAACACCAGCCCGCCAGCCACACAAACCGCACGCCAGAAACCCAAGCCACCCCCCACCCCAACCCCCAGCCCAGAAGCCAACCCAGAGGCCAGCCCAGGGGCCACACAACCGCACGCACCGCATCTACCGCATGAACCGCATGCAGCCCCCGCCCCCACACGCGCACCTGAAACCCGCACCAGTCGGAAACGCCGACTCACAAAAATAGTAGAAACTACCGCATGAACCGCATGCAAACCCCCCATTTTGATCCAGACAAAACCAGTAAAAAGGTGGGAAAACGGTGGGAAAACATGAGAATGAAAAAACATGGCGGAAAAAAAGCTGGGGCTAAGCCTCACAACCACACTCTACAAGTTTATCCTTACACTTTTCGAGCTCTTTCCTGAGGCTGTCAATCTCACTCTTTGCCTTGGCTAGCTTCTCTCTGCAATCCTTCAACACGTAGCTAACTACCTTATCCTTGTACTCTTCAACATACTTGCTATACTTCCTCCACTCTTCCTTGCTCAGCTTACTAGTCATAACAGTGTTAACCACTACTCTTACCCTTGTGGACTTACCGTTTGGTGCAGTGATATCGACAAGGTACACCTCAGCCAGCGACCTTGTAACCTTGAAGGATAACTCGCTAATGTCCCAGCCCTGTTTTTCGAGCTCTTCTATGTCATCAGAGTATAGTATAACCACGCTGAACCCAGCGTATTTCGCTGATGCATACAGGTTAGCTAGATAGTCTATATTATCTTCGCAGCTAACATTAAATATGTCCTCGAAAAACTTGTTTCTCACAACTTCAAGGGCCTTCTCCTCAATCTTCTCACGGAGACCCATCTTCTCCACCCCTGGGCTCTGGGCTCCGTGTGCACTATAGCACGCGGGGGGTATTTAAGCCTACTCCTGGATCGCTATGGGGTGAAACGCTTATAAGCCACGTGTGCACAGAAACACACAACTGGAAGGTGGGAAGTTGGGGGGAAGAATAGTAGCTCTCACTTACATTATCGTGTTATTTTTCACAGCCATTTTTTGGCTTCTAGAGGAACTAGTCCGTGTGTTCGTGTACGCGAAAAAACTAGCCCAAAAGGGGGGTGAGAGGAAGTGAGCACTGTGGTTAGGCCTGTATCTGTTTGGGAGCTTGAGCCTAGGCTTTCAGAGTATCTAGGTATGGTAAGGCTTCTTGTTAGGGAAGGTATTGAGAAGAGGCTTGGTGGTATGGTTGATATCAGGGAGTTATACGTTAATGCTAGGGATGTCGGTAATGGGTTTGCTGAAGAAATAGTTGAAGTAGCACTCGATGTTACTGGGTTGCTCAACCTTAATAGGGAGTGTGTATGGTTTGAAGGGCTCTACTACAGTTGTCAAGATGGTATAAGCCAAAACATCGATAATTATAGGGTCTGCGACCCAGAAAGTAGCGAGTATGATGAAGAGAAATGTAGTAGGGAGATAGAGGAATGTGTAAACTATCATGTTGAAGACTTCAAGAATGAGAACTGTGGGCTCCCCTTCAGGTTCGTATGGAATAACGAGACGACATCACTAGCGTACCTGAGACCCTACGAAGACGAGGACAGCTACAAACTATGCTGTGGTGTAGAACTCTACTATAGGTATAAACAAAGGTTCTCATTGGAGGTTACAAGAGACCTACTGTCAAACCAAGAAACCATGGAGAGGATTGCAAGGTACACAGCTGATAAGATAATAGCTGAGATTCTACGACTAGTCGAGGCTCTAAGAGCTCTAGCACAGTAGCGGTGGGGTGGGAGAAATGGTGAGCAAGGAAGAACTCGTGAACATTGCTGTTAGAGCTCTAGAAACACTATTATCATACTATAAGAGTGGTAGGATTGATAAGTACCTTAGCGAAGCTCTGGGAGTCTCCGCTAAGGTTAGCGTGGTAGGTGGGGCTCCGATAATTGAGGAGATAACGCTAACAAGGACAACTGGTGGGCCCAACACCTACGTTAGGCTCTACCCTGATAGGATAGAGGTTGAGGTATGGTGGGGCTTTGAGAAATATAGCTTAACCTATGATAGGAGAGAGGCTAAAGAAATATTCAATGAGTTGGAGGAGACGGTAAAAGAGATGCTAAGAGCCACTTTCTGCTAGCATTTTTTCTATAAGCCTGATAATACATGTTTTTATGCTCATGTTGAAGGTGTGAATATTCTTCCCGTTTTTCTTGGTTAGCAGTTTCCTAGCTGTGGGCTCTATCTCCTCACATGTTACCCCCAACCTGTTCTCTACCTGTTTCACAACTTCCATGAACTTGTTGTAACTCTCTTCGTTTGTCTCGAACTTGAAGTAGCTAGCACTAGTAACCAACTTCATTATGTAGTATGCTAGCTTATCCAGGTTTGTTGTAGTACTGAAATGCTTGCTTGACCTGAGGGCACTCTCGTAGAATGATAGTGCTTCTAGTACTAACTGCCAGCTGGCCTTCCCAGTCCTTGCTCTTAGTTCCCTGACTTTCTCCGCCACTTCTTTTGGAACCTTTATTGTTGTCCACTTCTGCCCAGCCACCTTCTCACCAATTGGTAGGGGTATACCTGGGGCCCCTTATAAGCCTATTCGCACAGCCTCAAGTGTGGATAGGCTTAAAACCCCCCAGCGTGCAAGAATACACACGGAGTGAGACCATGAGTGAGAGGATAAGAGTTGGATTCGAAGAGTACGCTCCTGAAAAACTCGGCTTCCACTATTATGAGAAAATTGAGGTTCCAGGCTTCAGAATACACTACCTCGTTCGCATCTCTACACCTCTCATAATTGTGAAGCCAGCCTATCCTGGGGCTGAGAAGCTCACTGTAGCAGATTTTGCTAGGGCTGAAGTGCCAACTATGGACTATCCCACTAAGCCATTCCTAGCCATGATTAGGATACTTGAGAGGCAGATTGACATGTTCGCGGAGCACATTAGGGCTGATGGGGATACTATATGTTGCAGTGCACTATGCTACGTTGCTGACATTCTAGGGCTTCTAGAGTTTGCTCTTAACCGTAGGGGGAGAAGTATTGGTGTTGACATACATTACTGCTGTGATGCTGGCAAGTACATCACTAAAAACCTCCTTAGCGAGGCTAGGAGAGAGATTGATGAGGCTAGCAAGCCAGCCCCAGGTCTAGGCAACTTTACCTATGTCGATATCGCCGAGAGGGCCTACTATCTCCTACGCATAGTCTATACCCTGTCCAGGCTCTACAACCGTAGCTTGCATGGTTGTCGCTGTACCTGCTAGTTTTTCGTCTCTCAGCCCTCAGCCTCTGCCCCCCTAGCCTTTTCTCTCGCACCCTTCCCGCGGTTCCACCTCTCTTTCTGCCCTGTATTCTACTCCTCTCTCTATTCTTCACTCTAGGCTGTCAGGCCAGCCTGTGCCCTCTCCCAGCCCTGTAGCACTCTTCTCTCCTCTGCCACCCTCTACCCAGCCACAGGTAAGCCAGAGCTATAACCTGTCATCCTCGAGTAGAATCAAAGCCAGCCAAAACGGATCAAAAACACCGCCAAAACACTAGCCAGCCATCTAACCAAAACCCCAGCAAACCCGTTAAACACACGCAAAACCAAACCCCCAGCCAACAGGTTAAACAGGCCTCTAACCAAACAGCCATCTAACAGGTTAAAAACGGATCGAAACGCTGCAAAAAACATTTTTTGCACAGCCAACGCAAAAAACCACGCATTAATAACTAGTACTATACTATATTCAGCTAACCAATACACTATGCATTTTCATTTCCATCGCGCCGTCGCGCCGTGCAAATCCGCCGCCATGCAATTCTTCACGCATGGAATCGAACGTTACCATGCAAATCCAT
>JAMOOZ010000116.1 GCA_027064885.1 Desulfurococcales archaeon | reverse complement strand
TGGCGTTGAAGACTGCCCTAGCTTGCTCGTGGTACTCGCCGGACTCATCCACGTACTCTATTACGACGCTGGTATCCAGGACTACCTTACCCCTCCTCAACCCCAACACCTAGGGCTTCGAGGAGTTTCCTGACCCTATCGCTGGAGGCCTTAGCCTCCCTCAGGATAGGGCTAGTGACGGCGGGCCCTGCCTTAACGAAGACCTCCTTAGGGGGCCTCGGTAACGGGTTCCAGGATGACGCACCTACCCTCTACACGGACCCTGAGGACCGTGCCGGGAGTTAAGCCTAGGGTGTCCCTAACGCGCTTAGGTATGACGACCTAACCATTGCTAGAGACGACGGTCTTAAACGACACCGGACCACCCCTTAAGGCAAGTAAGACTTCATTCTTACTTAAACCTTACTTAGAGAAGAACCACTACGGCTTCAAGGTAGGTACGCCCCGCCGTACTCTTCCGGCGATACGTTTTCGTGCGTTCCTCTAACGCAGTGTTCTCGTTAATTGATTCTCCTCAGGCACGGGCGTAGCTTAGAGCGAGAGGTTACTGAAGAACCTTCAGGAGCCTCAGCGTGATGCTCGTTGTCGAGGTGCTTGCTAAGTAAGTCGAGCCGCTGGCGACGGAAATAGTGGCAGGAACTGTAGCTGTGTGGGGAGGTTAAGGTACTTAAGTGCTTGCCTTCTGTGGGATTTTACGTTAATTAATCGTTATGTTTCCCATAATGTTTATTATGTCCCATAGTGGGAAAGTTTCGGTGGTATATGATGGACGTAAGGTTAGTGATGGATAAGAGGGGGAGGATATTGATCCCTAAGAAGGTCAGAGAGAAGTTAAAGGCTAGGTCGTTTAGGCTCGTGGTGCGAGATGATGGCGTGTTAGAGCTCCACCCTCTTTACGACCCCCTAAGCTTGAAGGGCTCCGTGAAACTTGATCTAACCGTTGAAGAAATAGAGGAGGGTGGTGAGGACTACGTACTCAAGAGGGCGAAGGAAAGCCATCCTAGTTGACACTTGCGTGATTCTCCATTACCTTCTAGGTGACGACTTAGCAGATAATGCAGAACGATTCATTAGAGACATTGTTAAGGGTTCGCTAGAAGCGTACTTCATATCGGAGGCGTACGATGACGCTATAACGGGCTTAAGATCCAAGGGAGTTAGTGATGACGTAATCCTTGATACTCTAGAGAAGTGGGCGTCAATACCTCACAAGGTACTCCCCATAACCCCCACAATAGCGATCGAGGCACTCAAGATATACAGGCAGCACGGCGGGCCAAGAAAACTACATTACTTTGACGCATTCCACGTTGCTGGCGCTAAATACTACGGCCTCCCCCTACTAACGAGTGATAAATACGTAATCAACCACTCCAAAGAACTAAGCATAGAAGCCATCGACCTTCGAAACCTTTAACGAAGGCTTTATACTGAGAACATCAGGCAAAGCACTAATGATGAAAGACCATGAAAAGCACCCCCACCACATAACACGTTAGGGAAATCAATAGTGGTATTGACCTACTTCCTCATTAACCCTGTTAGTACCTTAGCTAGTTCCTCCTCAACCTCCTTAGCCGTGGGTCTCTCCTTAGGATTCACGGAAAACATTTTCCTTATTAAGTCGCTTACCTCGCCGGGCACGTTGCTTAGGTTGACCTCGCCCTCCCTTACTGCGTCCTCATACTCCCATGGGTTGAATGGTGGCTCACCTACTAGTGCTTCGTAGAGTATTATGCCTAGTGACCGCATGTCGGTCCATGGCCCTACCTCTCCGTGGTTGCTGAGCACCTGTTCTGGTGCTGCGTAGCCAGGCGTGTGGGGCGTTTTGGTGGTGCTTTGGTTGTGGCTACCTTCATTACTTTGGCTATGTTGAAGTCCGTTACTTTAAGTAGTCCTTCGTTTGTAAAGAGTATGTTCAGATGGCTCCGAAAGCGGAGTAATTTCAGAGCCCCTCTATTACTGCCTTAAGCATTTCGCAGAGCACGCAGGCCTTGTTAAGCAGGTCGTCCCTAGGGACTCCCGCACCGCCGTGTTCAACCATGAGGCGTAGCTCCCTGTATTCCTTCAGTAACGCCTTATCGCCGACTTCATTTAGGACGCGCCAGTACGTGTCCATTCTTAGTTTCCTTAACTCCGTTAACGCCTTGTCTACTTCATTATCCTTTATCGCTAGTTGCGCGTTATAGAGCGTGTTGAGTAGGTCTGTGAGTACTTTGTGCCTTCTCTTGAATTCGTCTAGGCTCGCAACGCTCTTCACTAAGACACCCTGTGCCTCGTGGTTGCCGGCACTACCCAAAACAACGACCACCTTATCGCCTAGGTTTTCGGACTCGAGGACCAAGCCCTTCCTTATTAAGGTGTTCGCAACCCCGACTGGGAGCT
>JAMOOZ010000115.1 GCA_027064885.1 Desulfurococcales archaeon | reverse complement strand
ATGCTCGGAACCATCTCGGCCCACGTGAATACCGCGGGGTTGGAGGCGCTGAACCTATCAACTAGTAAGACCTGAGCCGCCCACATAACGGCGCTCACGAGGACCAGTAAGTCACCCAACCCTAAACCACCCTCAGGGCTTGTGAGTAGGTAGAGGCCTGCGATACTCAATGCTAGGCCCAATCCGTGACTCACGCTGTATTTACGCCTAACAACCCCAACGTAGAGGTGGACGAAGACCACGTTCAAACCCGTTATGAAGGCGGAGTTACTGGCCGTCGTGTATTTGGTGCCCCACCCCTGAAAGAGGAGGCCTAACGCGAAGACCGCCCCCGTGATCAGGCCTCTCTTAACCCATGCCTTAATGCTTGAGCGCCTACTAACGCACAGCACGTAAGGCGTGAGGCCAAGGAACGCTATGAGGGCCCTCAACCACACGTAGGTGAAGGGACTGATCACCGATACCGTAACCTTGATCGCTGTGAAGCTACTCCCCCATAACAGGACCGTGCCGAGTAACGCGAGGATCCCTAAGCCCCTATCACTAATCGACCGCGTCAAGCCCTCCCGGAGAAGATGACGGGGCAGGCAATAAAGTTAATTTGCCGGCCACGGCACCACCTTGCCGACGTCGGGGCGAGGGCAGGAATGAAGCACATCTTAGACTTCATTAAGGGCTTACCGACCAAGCTCGAAGAGGGTAAGGTAGTCGCGTTACTCATCGACGGTCTCGGGACGTTAGGACTGAACCTCCCAGGCTTCAGCGTGGAGACCTACGAAACCGTCTTCCCCTCAAGCACACCTACATTCATGTATACGTTCCACTCAATGATACCTCCGGCCCAACACGGTTTCCTAGAATGGTACATGAGGTTCAAGGGAACCATAGTTGCGGTACCTCCATGGGTAGACGTGCTTAGGGACCGTGAGTTAAGGTTAGGGAAGGACGTGAGTGAGGAGGACATCTTCCCATTCAAACCGCTACCCGAGGTCCTAGCTGATAAGGGATTCTCGGTAACGTACTACACGCCCTTCGCCGACTCAGCCTTCACGAAGGCAGTTACGAGGGGTGCTGAGGTTAGGGAGATCAAGTACTTATCGCAGGTCTTCCCGTTAAGCGATGCCGACGCCACCTTCATTTACTGGCCTTCCATCGACTCAATACTTCACGAACGATACGTTGACGAAGCCCTCCGAGCCGAGGTGGAGTTCATGGAGCTCTTCGTGAAGCAACTAGTGAGGAAAATACCGAGGAAAACAACGCTGTATGTCCTCGCAGACCACGGACTAACACTATGTAGGCGGAGGCACGTACTCCCGGTAATAGGTTCGGAACCACCTGTAGGGGGAGAGAGGGTAGCCTTTTACAGGGGAGTAGGTGTAGATGAGGTTAAGGAGGGGTTGAGTGCTAAGGGGATCTCGGCGGAGGTACTTAAGATGGAGGAGGTGCCTCACTTCAAAGGCGAGTTAAGCCCTCGATGCATTAGCAACTACGGTGACGTGGTCGTCATCGCTGAGGAGCACGAGTGCTTCAAGTACCCGTTCGAGGGGGAGCGTGAGAAGGGCTTAGGAGCACATGGCGGGTTAAGCAGGGAGGAAATCTTCATTAATGTTTGGGGGTACCGGAAAGAGTAGTGCCTCACGCACCTTAGAGACATAGGTCAAACCTCGACGTAGTGACAGGCAGTGTTTAAAGGTACTGTCTCAAGAGGCGGTCATAACCGCAGGGACTTTGATGTTGCTTATCCAAGGACACCTCATCACAATAAGATTCGAGAATACGTATGCGAAATCATCACAACTCAAATGAGGCATGGGCAACCATTACCCACCAAGACTCAAGGACGACAAGTAAGGTCAGCAGGCACACAACAACTTAATTCATTATAAGTGAGTTCCGTTGAGTTAGCAGACGCGCTGACGAAGTTAGTGAGGGACAGTTGCACCGCACCTAGGATCTCAGGGAATAAAATAGTCTTTACCATGCTTCAGCGCATGACCAATAACCTTCAGAGCGTGATGAGTTAGCATTGATTGGCTCTATCTTTCTAAGTGATTTCTTCTTTTTCTCGTTCTCTTTTTTGAAGAACTCCTCCATAATTATCCCTTATCATAGAATTCTTGAATCGTTAATAAATGTGTTGCTATGTGCATTAAGGCACCACCCTCGTCACTCGGACTTTGTGATATGCCAATAGTTAACGCGTTCGTAGATCACACTGTGGGTCCTCTATGCTGGTAGTCCTGTGCGCATGGTACGCCATGGCTGGGCATCCCCCCATGCATGTCCTCACGTACGGGCATCTCACGCACTTCGTTTTCGATAGGTCCCTAAGGAGTAATGTTCTCACACTACCTGCCCTACCCCACACGGCATCTACGTCCTCCTCAAACACGTTGC
>JAMOOZ010000114.1 GCA_027064885.1 Desulfurococcales archaeon | reverse complement strand
CGCTTGCTACCCTGCTAGGTCCCCTAACGTGAGTTCGGGGAACGGTGTTAAGGGTGTTGGGGGGCTTCATGCCTGAGTTCCTCTACCCGCGTGACCCGGCCTACGTGGTCGCCGCCGTACTCCTGGGTGTGTTGCTGGATATCGCGTACCCTTACCACTCCGGGCTAGCCTTGAGGCTCCACCCAGTCCACACGGCCTTCATCATGGCTAGGGCGCTGGGTAAGCCGGGCTCCTCGAGGATTAGGGGCGCGGTAACGTGGTTTACCGTGATGGGCACTCACCTAACCGCTTACGGCACCCTACTCTGGGCCGCTTGGTTAGTGTCGCCGTACGCTTGGATATTAGCGGCGGCCTACGTCATTAAGGTCTCCGCACCCATCAAGCTACTCATAGACACCGTTAAGGGAGTATATGAGGCCGCATCACGAGGGGATTGGGTTAGGGCGAGGGAGTTGACGCAGGGGATCGTCAGGAGGGATGTTCACTCACTTGATGAGGGGCACGTGCTCTCAGCCGCCGTAGAGTCCCTCGCGGAATCATTGGTTGACGGGTTCACATCACCCTTACTGTACGTCGCGCTCCTCGGCCCCCTAGGCGGGTTAGCGCAGAGGATCGCCAACACCCTAGACGGCGCACTAGGCTTCAAGGAAGGAGGGTACGCTGACGTCGGGTGGTTCAGCGCTAAGTCAGACACGCTACTCAACTACGTCCCGGCAAGACTGACGGCCGCCCTAATAACGCTATTAGGACCTCTCTTAACCGGGATGGCGTTAAGTGACGCTGTGAGGTGCTGGTTGAGGAACGCGCGAGTAACGGAAAGCGTGAACGCAGGGCACCCCATGGCGGCAATGGCTGCGGTACTGGGCGTAATCCTCGAGAAGGTGAGTCACTACACCATAAGTTGCGGTAACACATTGCCGCGCCCAGAACACGTACGAGTAGCTGTTAAGTGCGTGGTCCTTACCGCCACTACTTGGTTAGTGTTCGTGGTTGCATTCATCTTTTTAGTTACACCTAAATTATAATAATTTAGGTGTAACTTTGAGTGACGTCTTCGTTGATAGGGAGGGGGAACTAGGGATACTTGCTGAAGCTTGGTCTGCTAGGCCCAGTTTAGTCGTTGTTTACGGTCGTAGGCGGGTCGGTAAAACTAGGCTCCTCAAGGAGTTCATGCGGGGAGTTAACGGCGTTTACTACCTTAGTAGGCTGACGGATCACTCAGATAATTTAAGGGGGCTGGTTGCCGCCGTTGGTAGGGTTGTGAAGGGGTTTGGTGTGGGAAAGGAGTACGTGTCAATCGATGCTTTACTTAGGGATGTCTGGGGTTCTGGTGTGGAGTTAGTTGTTATTGATGAGTTCACGTACTGGGTGAGGGTTGCTCCTCGTGTGATGAGTGAGCTTCAGTTATTCGTTGATGAGTTCCTGCCGAGGACACGGATGATGCTCGTGTTATGTGGTAGCTTAATTGGTGTGATGGAGCGTGACGTTCTCGGCGGTGGTGCCCCGCTCTACGGTAGGAGGTCGTTCTCTATTAAGGTGGAGCCGCTTAAGCCTTGGGTTCTTAGGGAGTTCCTCCCTAAGTACGGCCCTGTTGAGAGGGTCGCGACCTACGCGGTATTTGGTGGTGTGCCCCATTATCTGAGGCTCGTTGATGATAGTGTTGACTTAGTTGAGAACATTGAGAGATTAATCGTGAGGAAAGGGAGCCCGTTGAAGGATGAGGTTGAATTCATGCTTAGGGAGGAGTTCAGGAATCCCTCAGTTTATGGAAGGATACTGAGGGCAATAGCTTCGGGCGCGACCACCTTAGGGAAGATAGCTGAGGTAGCGGGCATTCCACGCACCCACGCAATTGCCTACCTAGATAATCTCCGCAGGGTAGGGATGGTTGATCGGAGGAACCCGCTGTGGGGGCGGAAAGGGACTTACGTTATACGCGATTACTTCATGAACTTCCACTACTCCGTGATTGAGAGGGTAAGGAACCTCACGGAACTGGAGATGTATGAGGACGCGATGAGGGAGGTACGGAATGCCCTACCGAACTACTTAGGCAGGGCTTTCGAGGAGGTTGTTAGGGATCTCCTCCCAATCCTAAGGAGGAGAGGGTACGTCATACCGTTCACGAAGGTCGGCAAAGTCCTGAAGAAGGGTGTTGAGGTCGACCTAGCCCTAGTGAATGAGGGTACCGGTGAAGCCCAGTTAATCGAGGTTAAGTGGAGTAAGCTAAAGCAGCAGGACATCACAAGGTGTTTAAGGGACCTTGAAAGGAAGGCTGAGTACTTAGGCTTTACTAAGAGGTTCAAGTGCGTGAAGTACTTAATAGTTGCTAGAGAGAGCGAGGGCGATGAAGCAGTCGTTACGCCCACGGATCTAGGCTTGTAAACCCAGTGAAGAACAAGGACGTAATGCAC
>JAMOOZ010000113.1 GCA_027064885.1 Desulfurococcales archaeon | reverse complement strand
TGGGGCCCGCCACGAGGGCTAAGATATTGTTCAAGCTCATGGTGAGGCTCGGGGTCAGGAAGGGTGTGGGTGCGTACCTCACCTTCCTTAAGGTTCTGAGGGGTTGCAGTGACAAGGAAAAAGTATTTGATGAATGTGTGGAATTCCGTAAGTGGTCGGAGGAGATTCGTAAGTGCCTAATGAAGTTAAGGAGCTAGCTGAGGCCTTCAACAGTATTTGCTCGGTTGTTGGGGAATACATTGTTGGCAGGGAGCACGTGCTTCAGAGGTTCCTTGAAGCCCTACTCATAGGAGGGCATGTCTTAGTAGAGGGCGTGCCCGGAACCGCTAAGACCTACGTAGCTAAGGCCTTCGCAGTCACCCTCGGCCTTGACTTCAAGCGCGTGCAGTTAACGCCCGACTTACTCCCAAGCGACATCCTAGGCACGCTCGTCTACAACCAGAAAACTATGGAGTTCGAGTTCCGGCGGGGTCCCGTATTCACGAACATCCTCCTCGCCGACGAGCTAAACAGGACCCCTCCGAGGACACAGGCCGCGTTGCTTGAGGCCATGCAGGAAGGGCAAGTGACCGTGGCTGGCAGAACTTACCGCTTACCGGAGCCCTTCATGATTATAGCGACCGAGAACCCCGTGGAGACAGAGGGCGTTTACCCTCTGCCGGAAGCCGAGTTAGATAGGTTCACGTTCAGGGTCGTCACGCCATACCCTAGTGCGGGAGAGGAGGTTGAAGTGCTAAGGAAGAAAGCACTTCACGGCGAGGAGTTAGATGTCGAGCAGGTTCTTAGGAGAGAAGATGTGTTCAGGTTTAGGGAGATTGTGAAGAACGTTAAGGTTAGTGACGCCGTCATGAAGTACATCGTCGACCTTGTTAGGGCTACGAGGGAGAACCCTTCCCTAGTCTTAGGCGCGTCCACGCGCGCTGCCGTCCACCTGTTCTACGCTTCACGCGCCCACGCCGCTGTCGGTGAGGGACGGAACTACGTGATCCCCGACGATGTCAGGGATGTTTTCCCGGACGTGATTAATCATAGGTTAGTGCTCAGGCCTGAGGTGCTGGTTAGTTCCTACAGTAAGGAGCCGTTGTGGACGTATAAGGCGTTGATTGGTATTGTGCGTGAGATCCTTGAGTCGATCCCCGTACCTAGGTAAGGTTATAGAGTCAATACGCAGGAGAGCTAGGCTCACATTGCCAGGAGCGTTAGCAGTTACGTTAGCGCTACTTACTGGCCTATTCGGAGCTGTCTTCAGGAGGGTTGAGTTCGTAACGTTCTCGGCCTTCCTAAGCATGCTCGTACTCACGGACATGCTCGTCTTGTTAAGCGGTGCCCTAGGTTCTAGGGTGTCCTTAAGGTTAACGACCTTCCCGAAGCGCGTGGTCCTCGGAAGCGCTGGACGGGTGGTGGTTGAGGCGTGGGTTAAGGGAAGAGGTGAGGGTAGGTTAGTGATTGAAGTCCGCGACACCATCGACTTGAGGGTCGCTGAGGTTGAGGGGGAGTTAGTGAATCGGGGAAGGGGTTACGTGAGGCTCGAGTACCTCGTTAAGCCCATCTACAGAGGCACGCACGTGCTAGGCCCTATCTCCGTGACGGCACCCTCCCCACTAGGCCTGATTGTTTATGAGTACGTGTTACCACCTGTGACTCTACGCAGCTTCGACGCCGTACCAACCTTCTACGCCGAGTCCGTGCGCGTACCTCCGCCCAGAGCCAGGTACCCTTTACCGGGTGGTCACCCAGTAATGGTTAAGGGCGGGGTCGGGGACTTCGTGGAGCTAAGGGAGTACGTGCCAGGTGATGACGTTAGGTTCATTCACTGGCCTTCCAGCGCCCGCAACGTTAGGGGTGTTCCCCTAGTTAAGGAGATGCTGTTTGAGTCGGAGAGGGACGTGTTCATAGCTATCGACCCGTTCTCAGTCACAACATTCGAGTACTCTAAGGGAAGGAGACTCATAGACGACATAGTGGATGCCGCTGGAAGCATCGTTCACCTAGCCCAGCGGTACGGGGATGCCGTCGGGTTCTTCATAGCTAGCTCACCATCGCTCTCGCTACCGCCGACGAGGAGGCTTGACTACATCTACTCGACGCTTAGGTACTTGGAGGAGGTGCAGCCCACACCGGAATGCAGGATCAGGTGGCTCCCGGACGTTGCGGGGAGGTACGTTAAACGGGGCACCCTCGTCCTCGTCCTCTCGCCGCTCAGTTGCTTAAGCGCTAAGGAAGTTGAGGGAATGGTTAAGGCTCTCAAGGCACTTCAGGTAACGCCAATATTCATCATTCCCGACACCGTAGCGTACGCATCCGCACGTGTTCCGGGTGAGGTGATGCCCGTGATTAGCGACATCACCCAATCCGAGAAGAGGAGGTTAAGCGAGGTGATTCGGGCCGTGATTATAGGTGGCGGCGACTTCGTTT
>JAMOOZ010000112.1 GCA_027064885.1 Desulfurococcales archaeon | reverse complement strand
GTTGCTTTAGCACCGTAATGCCTTCGGACTGCCTTATCAGGCCCGACACCACCCTACCGTCGTCACACACTATAACCAGCACCGCGTTAACTATGCTTAACTTACCGCGCCTAGCCAACCTAAGTAACTTCCTTAAACTGTCCATGTCATCAATGAACAGCACGTGAACACCCATCAAACCCCACCCAAGTCCCACACTTCCTGCAGCACGATGTTAGTCAGTATGCGGGTCACCCGCCCCAACCTAAGCACGAGCATGGTGTCATTCACCTCCACCAGTAAACCCTCCGCAACACACGTACTGCCTCCCTGATCCACGTACTCAATATGCACGAAGCGACCGATCATGCCCTTAAGACGCTCCTTCACGCCATCCACACCCATCACCCCTGAATTAGTGGTTTGATGACCTCGCGCACGTAAATTTCGAATAGCCTGTCCGCCCAGTCACGGGTGTTTAGGTAGTGCGTACCGCTTACGGTTAGGCCCCTACTAAGTATCAGCTTCACGGCGTCTAGCGGGATGTTGTTTTGGTGCGCTAATTGAGTAAGGCGCTGTTCTGCGAATTTCCGTAGCACCTTAAACTGTACGCCTTTATGCCGTAACGCCTCCTTAACCTTGTTGTACGTTAATTTAATGTTGTTAGGAACATCTGCGGCGGGATAGTATATGTAGTGACACTTCTTGCGCCCACTAGTTATGCCTAGGAAGTAACGGCAGAACGTGTCTGTGCATAGTAACCGAGCTTCGAGCAATCCGTGAGGATGTTCCACAATTTCATTAGGTTGCCATCCGGTCAGCATCCTCACAATATGTGATAATCTAGCACCGCCTAAACCTATCACGAATATTTGGGTTAAGCCTAAACCCCCTAGTACTTTCCGCACCTTAAGCACTTCATCCAACGGTACAGCCGCTTGCGTTTTCTTTGTTGGGTCGTACTTACCGAGCTGTAACGCGTCTAACCACGCCATCTTCTTTATCGGGTCAATCAGGCCCTTCACAGCCAAGAACTTAACGTACTTCCGCCACGCCTTCTTGTGAGCGCGTTTCTGCGGCGGCCACTCACGACGCCTTATTATGCCCGCATAGTAGCTGGTCGTATCAGCCGATATACCCTCTACTTCGTTAAGCCATTCCTTGAAAGCCTTAACTAGCTTGTTATCCACTGGTGGGGGACTCCCGTTGTAGTTAACTTCCCCGCGTAAAACCCCCTCCTCACTCACGCTTGGCGCCGGCCTGCTAAGCCGGTGGGGTACACCCCCGCGCGGGTTCAAATCCCGCCCCCGGCGCCACTTTCCCCATTAATTAGCGTTTATTTTCTGTGTGAGTGTGTTTTCATCGCTGCATGACCGTGACTCAGACGAATGCTGATGAGCACAGGAACACTAACCATGCTTGGGAACACATCAGTTGATGTGTTTTGCAAACACATTTGAAGTATGCAGCCTGTAGTATGCTCCTCTTTTTCTCAGCAGTTCTTCATGCGTTCCTTCTTCAAGGATTCTTCCTTCAGCCATTACTATTATTCGGTCAGCTTCTTTCGCTGTAGTTAGCCTATGTGCTATTATGATCCCTGTCTTGCTCTTAAGGAGTCTCTTAATGGCTCTTCTTACAATTGCCTCAGTGCCAGGGTCTACACTCGATAATGCCTCATCTAGCACTACTATGGAGGGATTCCTCAGCATAGCCCTAGCGATAGCTATTAGTTGCTTCTCTCCGAGGGAGAGCTTCTTACCCATTTCCCCGGCATCAGTTTCGTAACCCTTGGGTAGGCGCCGTATAAATTCGTCAATGCCCAGCTTGCGGCAGACATTAATGACTTCCTCATCGCTGGCATCAGGTTTCCCAAGCCTTATATTATCTAACACCGTTCCAGGAAAGAGGTATGTCTCTTGAGGAACGTAGCTTATTATGCGTCTTAAGCAAGACAACCTAATCTCTCTTATGTCCACCCCGTCAATGAGTATCTGACCTTGATCCGGTTCGTAGAACCGCATCAGTAAGTTTACTAACGTAGTTTTACCTGCCCCCGTGTGTCCGACAATAGCGACCGTTTCCCCTGGCGCTATATGGATACTCACGTCCTTCAGCACGGGCCTCTTAGGGTCGTACCCGAAAGTAACGTTCCTGAATTCAACTTCGCCTCTAGCCCTTGGTAATTCAATTCTGCCTTCATCCTCAACCTCGGGTGAGTCGACAATAGCGTAGATCCTCTCGGCAGCAGCAATAGCTGCCTGCAGTGAGTCATACATGTTTATGAACTGAGTTATCGGTCGGCTGAACCTATTCACGTATTGAATGAACGCCACCACCATACCTACGCTCATAAGCCCTGCGGACACCATGTAAGCCCCATAAACCAGGACTAGTATTGTTGAAAGCATGACCGCAGCATCCATGGAGGGCCAGAATAACCCCATAAGCCTAGCTATCCTGATGTAGGCTTTCGACGTTTCCGTGGATATTCCGGAGAAAATCCTCAGGAAATTAGCTTCCCTACCATACGCTTTAATAGTTTCAACACCAGCTATTGACTCCTCAACGATCATCGTTGCCTCAGCAACCCTCTTCCTTGCGTCACGGTGAGCTTCCTTAAGCTTAGCCCCGAACACCTTAGCAATCACCACCAACACGGGTAAACTCACCAACGCGGCCGCGGTCATTACCGGGCTTAGGTACAACATCATAGCGACCACGCCCACAAGAGAAATCATACTACCAATAACCGATAACATACCGGACACGAGCACATCGTTTAGTGTTGAGGTATCATTAATCGTGGCTGAAATGAGGTCACCTATCCTGTGCTTAGTGTAGAAGCGCATCAATAATCTCTGAAGCTTCCTGAACACCGTATCCCTAAGGTTCCTTAGATAGAGCTGACCGATCATCTGAATCCCGTAGCTATTAACAGTCATTGAACCCCACTGCCCCAACATCAGGAGCAGGTAGAGCGCCACTGATGAAGGAAGACTTGCTAAATCTCCCCCAAGGATGTTCTTATCGATTATCATTCCTAGGATATATGGGGCCGCTAAGCCTGTGAGCGTATAAGCCGAAATAGAGGTCGCTATCAACACTACGTGTAGCTTATATCTGAGCAGGTCGCGGGTAACACGCCTGAGTAAAGCCCAGCTAGAGAGACTGCCTCCAGAAAGCGTAGCCTTAGAGTACATTCCTATGCACCTCCCTCAGCAATCCAGAGCTTACGGTATGCGGGACTCCTCCTCAAAAGCTCCTCATGAGTCCCCTCATCAACGATTCTACCGCCCTCAAGGACTATGACCTTATCAGCTAGGGTTGCTAGGGAAGGTCGCTGACTAACAATGATTACAGTACGCCCTTTCAAGATCTCCTTAAGGTCCTCAACCAAGCGGTGCTCCGTCTCAGCATCCAGGTTTGAGACAGGGTCGTCAAGCAACACTATCCTAGGGTCCCTAAGGAGGGCCCTCGCTATCGCTATCCTCTGCCTCTGCCCTCCTGAAAGAGTAATACCCCTCTCTCCCACGAGCGTATCGTAGCCCTGCGGCAAGGATTCTATGAAGTCATGTATCTTAGCGATCTTAGCAACCCTAATAACATCATCCATACTGGCGTCTGGGTTCCCAAAGAGTATGTTTTCCTTTATTGTCCCTGAGAATATGAATGGCTCCTGAGGCACGTAAGCAACCATGTCCCTAAGCAAGTCTAGGTCGATCTCCCTAACATCTACACCGTCGATTTGAATGCTTCCCTCATCAGGCTCATAGAACCTAAGTAAGAGCTTCAATACCGTGGACTTCCCAGAGCCAGGAGGACCGGCTAGGAAGAGCTTTTCTCCCGGCCTAACCCTGAAGCTAACATTCTTGAGCACGGGCTTACCCTTAACGTAGGAGAAAGTCACTGAGTCAAATGTGACCTCTCCCTTCACTGACTCTAGCCTTACACCCCCACTTTGTTGCTCGGAAGTCTTACCCATGTCTATTATCTCGAATACTCTACTAGCTGCGGCTAACGCCCTCTGCGTCGCACTAAGCATGAAGCCGAAGGCCCTCATGGGCCACATCAAGAGTGATAGATACGTTATGAATGCCGTCAATTCACCGACGCTAAGGGCACCTGTGGAGACTGCGTACCCTCCATAGTAGAGTACGGAGGCCATTGAAACGCCTAGGATTAGCTGCGATGCGTTACCATAGATCGCCCTTACCTTAGCTGCTTTTAGATTCAAGCGCGCGAATTCGTTATTTTCCTTACTGAACCTACTTATTTCTATGTCTTCTAGCGTTAGGGACTTAACCGTCTTAATTCCGTTTAAGTTGCTTGTAACTAGGGATGCCAAGACCCCTAGTTGATGCCTTATCTTATCGTAAATAGGGCGAATGGTTGTGGTGTACTTGGCATTCACCACGGCCATTAGTGCTAATGCGATCAAGACTATGTAAGAGAGCTTCGGGCTCATCGTGAACATATAATATAATGAGATCCCGGCAGTGAATGATAGGTTAACTACATTCCGCACCTGCCATGAAAGAACCCTAGCCAATCTATTCGTGTCATTAGTGATCTTTGAAATTAATTGTCCTGTTGCAACACTGTCGAAGAATTCCATGGACTGTTTATGCACAGCAGCAAAGGCCTTAACCCTTAAGTCATGTGCGAGTCCCTGAGAAAGGCGGGCGGTAGCATCTCTTGTCACGAACCACGCTAGACCACCTAGAGCAGTCACGCCGAGGATCAACAACGAGTACTTAACCGCGACATCAAGATTTCCTTTAGAAACGCCATAGTCTATGGCATACCTCAGTAGTAAAGGACCCAGGCTGACGGTGTACGCGTAAGTAACCACAGCGGCAGTGGATACTAATAATAGCGGCCACCTTTTCAGCAAGTACCGTATTAGTCTAATGAATACGCTTCTACCTTTGCTAGACATCGTTTCCAGCACCTACCCGATTCTTAAAAAATTTTTATCAAGTCTTAAAATGATTTAGGTGTAGCCGCTTCGTCTCAGTAAATTATTAGGGAATTTGCCTGCAAACGGCATTAAAAAGGATACCCCTTACGCATCTGTTACCCTGCAAAGAAAAACGTATATGTCTTGACGAGGGGTAAATGATGTGGTCCTTATGAAGGTGAGGTAGGCATGTTAGTTGCCGTCCTTATAGGAACTGGAGGTTCGGAGGGGGTTCCCGTACCAGGTTGCGTTTGCCCTGCTTGTAACGAAGCACGAATTTACCACTTCGCTAAGAGACGCACTGCTTCCGTCTTCGTAACGAGCTATGGTACTTCAATAATGGTTGATATGAGTTTAGATGCTTCTGAATACGTTGAAGAAATGTATCTGGACGCTGTTCTAATAACTCACTGGCATCACGACCACATAGCTGGCCTCTACAAGTTTAGGTGGATAGAAAAGCCTGTAGACCTTTACGCTCCCTCGGGTGATGTTGACCCCGAAATAAGGCACTTTCCCAAGAGTCTACGCATCAGATACGTTAAGCCCTTCGAGAGGATCGATTTAGGCGATATGGAAGTCACACCGCTTCCGCTAAACCATACTATCGAGACATACGGCTATCTAATTGAGGTAGGGAAGAAAGAAAATATAGCAATACTTTACGATACGAAACTACTGCCTAAAGAGACGGAAGAATTACTCAGAAAGAGGGAAATTAAGGTGGCATTAATTGATGCTACAACGGCTCCCGGCTCTCACGACCCTAAGCATAACAACGTTGACGAGGCCGTAGAAATAGGCAAGAGAATAGGAGCCGAGGAAATAATCCTCACTCACATATCTCATAGAAACTTACCTTTCAGTAGGCTAGTTAAGTATGTGAGGGAAAGATGGGATAATGTTTACGTATCATATGATGGTATGTTGGTTTACGTAGTATAAACAATCGGTAAAGAGTTTTCTAAGAAAGTTGTGAATTATTTTAGGGGATAGTAAAATTGCGTCAAGAAACATTTCGTATGCTCGACTCATTTATAATTAAGAAGATGGCTGAAACCCGTACACCGGGACTAAGTATAGCCTTGATACAGAATGGAGAAGTAACTTACGTTAGGGGATACGGCTTCAGAGATGTTGAGGCAACAGAGCCAGCTACCCCCGAAACGATCTACGGCATAGGTTCAATAACGAAATCATTCACAGCTTTAGCAATACTTCAACTAGTCAGTAAGGGTAAAGTCTCACTAGATGACCCCATAACTAATTATGTTAGTGTTAACGTAGACCATCATGGCGAGAAAGTAACTCTGCATCACTTACTGACACACTCCTCCGGAATACCCGCGCTCGGGTACGCGGAGGCATTAATAAGTGGATTACTAGGCTCGAAACGTGAGTGGCTACCCATAGCGAAACCAGAGGACATAGTACCCTTCATGGAGGGAGCAAGTGACTGGGCCGTCGCTAAACCGGGAAGTAAGTTCTTCTACCTTAACGAGGGCTACGTGCTTCTAGGCAAGGTTATTGAGTCGGTTACCGGTATGCCTTACCGGGAGTACGTGAGGGAGAATATCCTGAAGCCCCTTAAGATGACGAGATCATACTTCACTAAGGAGCGCGTAGCAAGCGACCCAGACGTGGCCACGCCCTACATAATAATGAAGGACGGCGAGCTAAGACCCAGTCGCTTCCCGTATGGGATAGAGGCTGACGGTGGGCTTCTGAGCAACGTGTTGGACCTAGCTAACTACATTAAGATGTACCTAGGTGGCGGAGTATTTGAAGGCAAGGAAATCATACCAAAGGAACTCCTAGAGCTTATGTGGAAGCCCCATATTAAACTAAACTTCGAGATATTCGGGGGAGACGCATATGGATATGGTTTAATGATACACCCCAACTTCCCCGGTGGAACACTAATAGGGCACGGTGGCTCCGTGCTGGTCTACACTGCGTACATAGGGTTCATACCTAGCAAAGGATTAGGCGTTGCGGTGCTATCCAACGCTTCCGGCTACCCGCCTTCAAAGATAGGTATGTACGCACTCATGTACGTAGCAGGAAGGGATCCAAGGGAACTAACGTTCATACGGGAAGACGAGATGTACTCGAAACTAACTGGTGTGTACGAAGCGTTCAAGGGCACAATGAGGGTTAAGGTATTCAGGCTAGGTAACTTCCTGGCGGTGGAGGAAATAAGTGAGTTTGAGGGCGTGCCATCACCGCTAGTGCCGGTCAAGGTGAGCGAGGACTACGCAGAATTCTATACTATAGGGTACTACGGTTCTAAAGTGCCGGTAGTATTCGAGATAAAGGACGGGCGTGTGGAGCTACTCTACGAGAGGTATAAATTTGTCAAGAAAGGGCAGGAACCTTAAAGCATCGCTTCTTTCAAGGAATTAAAGCATGTCGTGAAGGAATCAGCAATGGGACTTCTAATCATCGGGTCATCGAAGAGCGCTCTCATCATCAGTCGCGCAAAACTACTATTGTTTTCGGGGTTATATACTGGATTAACTCAGTCAAATCAGAGGTGAGTACATGGATGCGTGTGTACAGCGAGGTCCTCTCACGCTGGGTGACCGTCCCTGATGAACCCAAGAAAATAGTGTCGTTAGCTCCAGCAATAACAGAGACGCTCTTCATGATCGGCCTAGGAGATAGGGTCGTCGGCGTCAGCAGGTACTGTAGTAAGCCGCCTGAGGCGCTGAGTAAGCCGAAAGTTGGCGCTTACCTGGACGTTAACCTTAAACTCCTTAAGCTTCTTGACCCAGACCTCGTACTCGTAACTACCGGCGCGCAACGCGCCATATACTCATCGCTAGAGGTCGCTAAGGTGAGGTACTTCCCAATACCGCTCCCAGTAAGCGTGTACGGGGTGATTGACCTAGTCATAACTACTAGCATGGTTGTCGGGAGGATTGATGAGGGAAGGGAACTAGCTGAGAAGATAAATGAGGAACTACACAGCATTAAAACACCTTGGGCTAAGATGCGGGCATACTACGAGGTTGATCTCGGTGGCCCTGTAACTATAGGGGCCCATACGTTCGTGGATCATGCATTACGCTTCATCAACTTAGAGAACATAATGCATGACATCAAAAGCTCCTACGTAATCCCTAACTATGATTTAGTGGCGGAAAGGGATCCGGATGTAATAATCGTTGAGTCGGGTAGTGAGGTGAAGCCGGACCTAAGACTGGTTCTCAAAAGGTTTGAGACTGCAGGATTAACGCACATCAACGCCGTACGTAGGAACAGGGTGGTGTTGCTGGAGCACAACACATTATCACATTATGGCCCATCACTACCTGAATCTCTGAGGAGGGTTGTTGGGGCTGTAGCGGTAACGTTAGGGAAAGGTGTGTGATGTATTAATGCTCAAGATCATTGTGCGCTCCCGAAGCGACGCATCAGCAGTCAAGCATGCACTAGCTAAGTCTTACGGAATGGAAGGCTACGAAGTAATTAGTTTAGGAGGCCTTCGCGGAAGCAGGTTACTTGAAGCATTATGTGAGGAACTAAGCAAGAGAGACGCATACGTAGTTGCTCTGCTAGGCAGGGAGGATATTGCGGGGGACGCCGTATGTCCGCATATGTCCCCGCTAGCAACGATTGTGGTGATGAACAAGAGAAAGGTAAGGAACGCACGGCAACATGAAATAATCAGCGCTGTCAATACGGGGAAATCAATTATCCGAAGCACGGTGACCTGGGATCCAGGACAACAGGTCTACAGGATAGGGAAGCGTGGAGGATGCCGTGACCTACCATATCCTAAGGACGAGGTTAGTGATCCTTTCCTGATCTACGGGGATGGTGTAAGGAAGCTATCTAAGGTACTAGGTAAGGAGGTTCGTGGTTCATTACTGCTAGTCAGGAGGTGGGCGGGAGAACATATTGTATTTGTTAAGGAGGAGCCTGCATTCAGAATAAGGTTCAGTGATGATCTTGACCGACCTGTAACTGTATTGGAAGAACGTAAGGCTGAAGTAGATTGTCTCGAGGGTGTTGACCTTGCAAAGGTTGTCGAGAGTAATAAGGAAGTTATGGAGGTCATGAAGGAGATATCAGTAAGGTACTTGCGGGGCCTAAGCGGGAGCCCGGATAATGTAGTGGTGCCTGTATCGGGTGGGAAGGACAGCGCAGCATCGTTAGCCCTGGCTGTTAGTGCGTTCGGCGGTAAGAACATCACGGCAGTATATGTCGATACTGGGGTGGACTTCATAAGTAATAGGGAAGTTGCGGAGAAACTTGCTAAGGAACTAAGCGTACGTTTAGTTACTGTGGAAGCTCCTGTAGGCACTTTTCTGCGTGAAGGTCGGGAGAATTTTCCAACTCACGATAATCGATGGTGTACGAAGTTAAAGCAGAAAGCCCTTAAGGAGTTTCTTAAGGGACTACATGGCACCGTCACCGTGGTTGTAGGTGATAGAGAGGTTGAGTCCAAAGGGAGGTCACAAGCTCCTTACGTTAGGCGCGAGGGCCGGTTCACGTACCTATACCCGATTAAGCATTGGTCCACAATATCCGTCCAGGTCTTTAACAGATTACTAAGCTTGCCTGAAAACCCACTTTACTGGGAAGGATTCTACAGGACTGGGTGCTATGTCTGCCCATCCCTGCGTTCCTGGGAGATTTATGTCTTGCTGAACTCTGCTAAGGGAATTGAGAAATATGTTGTCGATGTCAAGTTATTTGAGAAGGCTCGACGTGGTCTCAGGAAGTCCTAATAAGGTTGTAGTGAAGATGGATGAGGTGCTGTAATGCAGCTAGCTAACTGGAGACTGATAAGGGAGTTGCTACTGACAGTTGATGTTGCGTTGGAGTTAGTTGACATTAGGGACCCTATATCCACGAGGAGCAGAAGGTTAGAGAAGCTTGCGGAAAG
The DNA here is from genome assembly GCA_027064885.1 of Desulfurococcales archaeon. Classification (GTDB taxonomy): domain Archaea; phylum Thermoproteota; class Thermoprotei_A; order Sulfolobales; family NBVN01; genus WAOL01. The sequence continues at coordinate 2,858 of JAMOOZ010000112.1, read as the reverse complement.
GTCTGGCGTACCCTTAATAATAGTGCTCAACAAAGCTGACCTAGTGCCTCTATCTGTGAGTAAAGAGTGGAAAAGGTATTTTGAGGATGAGGGTTACCCAGCAGTGTTCATATCCGCGCAGAAAAGGATGGGTACCCTAGTACTTAGGCGCGTACTTAAACGCGTTGTTAAGAATAAGTCACCCCTCACTGCTGGCATATTTGGTATTCCGAAGGTAGGTAAGTCAACATTGATCAACACGCTGAAGGGGAGGCACTCAGCTTCTACGTCTCCGTACCCAGGGTCCCCTGGATACACAAAACGCGCACGAACCTTCAGGATAGGTGAGGGTGTTTACCTAATAGATACTCCCGGGTTAGTGCCTCCGGAGGGTGGGGGTATCGAAAGTAAGATTCGCGAGAAACCTGTTGATTCCCTAGAGAATCCTGTGGCCATAGCCGTGGAGCTAATAAGAAAGATACTTAAGTACAGTCCAAACGCCTTCAAGGAAGCCTACGGCATATCAAGCACCAATCCCGATACTATACTGCGTGAGTTAGCCTTAATGCGGGGATGGGTGTACCGGAAGGACAAGGAACCCATAATCCAGGAGTCCGCTAAGGCTATCATACGCGATTACCTGAACGGTAGAATACCGTTCTATATTACGCCTCAACAACTCTTAGGATATCGCCCTCGTTTAGCTTGGTCACCCGTAAGTAAAAGTCGCTGACGTTCTTTAAGCTTCTATTCTCACCCATAACCATTACCGTAACTAACCTGGCGTTAGCGGACCTAAGCTTCCTCGTAACAAGGAGATCGGATATGTTGTCCTCCCCGTCAGTTATGAGTATCACGTCCACAACTCCTCCAACCTTGGGACCCTTAAGGTCATCGCAGGCTGTAACAATAGCTTTAGTGATGTCTGTCCCGCCACCGCTTTTGACTCTAGAGAGATACTTTAAGAGGTCGATCACTTCGTCAGATCTCATGCGCTTAGGAACACGCGTAAGTGCATGTGGCATTCCATCAAAGAACCTCAGGAAGAAGTCTCTACCTTCACGCCTTGCCTTGATTAGTAAGGCTAAGGCAGTAGCTTTTGCCCACCTGATTTTCTCGCCCTCCATACTACCAGACTTATCTACGAGGACATAAAGAGGCCCTATATCCTTCGGTATTAATTTCTCGTAAAGTAGAAGCTTAGACTCGAAATACTTAATCCTAAAGAGGAGCTTTGGTAAGGCCAGCTCCGTCGGAACTATCCTCTCTAAGTCACTTCCAATATCGTAACCCCTGATCTCACCTCTACTAAATGGCATGACCCTACGCTTAACCTTCCTAGCTATCCTAGGAAATAGGGAGAGTACATCAAGAAGCCTCTGCACATCCGCATCCCTAGCAAGCTTGATTACGTCATCCCCACACTCTTCAAGGTCAAATACTGACCCAATACCCGCCTGTGTTCCGAACGCCACTAATTGCTGTAGCCTCTTAATGCTACGTGCTTCCTTAGTAACCTGCCTTAACCCCTCCTTTACTATAGCGTTTAGCGAAGGTTCGGACACGCCAGCCTCGGCTTGCTCCTTATCAAGCAGTAGCCCTTCCCTAGAAAGTTCCCTGCTTAAGGTATCTATGAATGAAGCTGAAACTAGTGTGCTTATTGTTGAGTTCGCTATTGTTAAAAGCCGTAATTGTCGGAATTCCTCCGACTCCATAATTGATTTAAGGATACGGTAAGAAAGCTCGCTTTCCTCTGCTACATCTGAGGCAGGAAGGAGCAAGGGATATGGTAAGTAAAGGGCGTAGAAAATGTCTATAGCGAAGTCCAGGTTACCTAGGGCATCACATATCTTGCCTAGCCTCCTAGAGACTGAGAGAACTTTCTCTCCTCTATAGATAGCGATGGGATCATCGTGCTTGATCCCGCGGATAAGGGCCGGCATAACTTACTTCATCCTCCTGTCAATTGCTTTTTCCACATCACTTATCAGAGTAATCACGTCCTCAGCGACCCTGCGTACTCTCGCGTCGCTGCATTCATTCATCATGCCATATACCTTCTCCTTGGTTACCTCTAAGTCCTTGAGGATTAGTTTGAAGCGTGAGGTTAAGTACTTACTATTCACGCCTTGAAGCGATATTACGTAGTTCATGACCTCCTTCACGTTATTCCTGATCTCCTCCAATTCCTTGAGGTACTTGTAAGGTGTCTTCAGTTCCTCTGAGAGAATCATGTTTACCTTATCAAGCTCGTCCCAATCCCTAGGTATCACGTACTTAAGCACTATAAGATCGCGCTCATCAGCGTAATCCCTGCCTTCGAGGACCGCGTTCGCGGCAATTAGCTTCAGGGACTTACCCTTCCTCCTGTCGGTGACCTTCACGCCTCGACTCTCGAAAACCGCAAATAGCTTGACGAGCTTCCCCTTAATAGGCTCCAGATCCGCGTTAAGCACTTTCTCGTGAAGCGTCCTCAAGTCAGCGATGCTCATCACGCTTGAACCGTCAAGACCTCCTCTAAAGTACATGGCCCTCTCAAACTCCCATGACTTAAGTAGCAAGTCACTCCAGAGATCCTCAGGCACGGGCCTTACGAAGTGCCTTACCGTGAACCTATCGTAAAGCGCCTCGACCTCAGGATCGTCAGGTACTTCATTGCTGGCGCCGAAAAGCGACCAGAGCGGCACATCCATCTCCGTGAAGCCGTCATATAGCACTCTCTCCTGTAAGAGAGAATTAAGTGCGTTGAGGATAGCGGAATTAGCCTTGAAGATCTCGTCTAGGAACGCTATGTCAGCATCCGGAAGCTTACCCCGGGTAAGTCTAACGTACCTTCCTTCCTCAAGCGACTTTATGTCTAAAGGACCGAATAGCTCTGC
>JAMOOZ010000111.1 GCA_027064885.1 Desulfurococcales archaeon | reverse complement strand
TAACCACGTAAAGAAAATAAGCGGCAAGTAAAGCTCAGGCCATGACCACCCAACCGAATTAGCAACCTCAGTAACCTTAGACGCCAACATATTAAGCATCGAATGATACTTCCAAGCCAAGTTAATCCTATTCCTCACATCAATCAAGGTAGACTTCGAAGAAAGGTGATCCACGATAAACTGGTAAGCCTTCTTAACAATAGATATTCTCTCAGACACACTCATAGGGCGAGGCACGTACCGTGCTTTACGGGAAACAAAATCACTTACCAGGCTTTCTTCCAGAATCAGTGGCGCCTTCCGCCTTCCCAACATGATCACCCGCTAACTCAATTACCTCTGCGGGATAAACCTCCTTCTCCTCAACAGTACTCTCAATCAATATCCTCTCCACAATCTTCCGAACATTAGCGGCATACGCGAAAGTCGCTATTTTCTTCTGCGTATTTATCGACGCAACGCAAACCTCACTTAACGCCTGCTCCTGAGGTTCGATTACCTCCTTAAAAACACCGTCAATCACCCCACACCATAAATCACCCTTCAAGCAAATCCTCACTAACCCCCTACCAGGCACTCTAACACCGCTTAAGTTACCTAGATGCTCATGATGAAGGTACTCCACAAAAGGCAGTGGAGCCTGGAAAAACAAGAATATCGCTTCAGGCCATACTGTCGCGGCCTCCTGCACCCGATATATACCGAAAAGAGTATTATCATCCGTATAGTAGGCATTAACCCTAACATGGGTTGACTGCAAAGAACGACCAACAACGACGGCCCCACGCACACCGACAGGTAAGCTCTTAATCTTCCATTCATCCATCACCCTCAAAGGTTTATACTTACCTTTCTTAGGCAACTCACACTTCCTAACCACCCAATCAAGCCTAAACCCGTAACCCGAACCCGTAAGAAAACGTAACGCAGTTAAGATAACGTCCTTAACATGAAGGGCATCACCCCTAAATCCATCAATAACGAAAGGCTTCTTCTTACTCCACCACCGCGGAAGCTCTTTCCTAACATCATTACGGCGCCAAAACACCACCATCACCCCAGCACATGAGATATTACTACAAGCATCACCACAGCCGCCACCGCCACAATCAGAACCGCTATAGCCACCATCTGCAAGAATTTACCCTTAGCTTCAATCTTGCCCTTTTCAATAGACTCTAATTTCTTCTTAATGTCGTCCCGCATTTTCGAGACATCAAGAAGCGAATGCAGAACACCAGTAGCCGTCTGAATCACTGTAGACATAATCGCGGAAATAACTGGGGGGATCTCGATCGCTAACCCGATCTTAAGGTTGGGAGTGATTGTTAACTCTGGATTAACATGCGAAGCCTCAGACAACACCTGCTTAATAAGATTACGCAACGCTATATTAGGTTGCGTCGTGGTCTGCCAATACTTCGACTTAATAACCATTGACGCAACACCAGCCTTAACTAAGGCCTCAGGATTCGTCGCTATGGCTTTATCACCTATTGAGAACGCGAAATAAGTAGGTACGCCTCGAAAACTATGCGCCTTAATACGCACATCCTTAAACAGGATTAAAGGTCTCTTATAATCCTTACTTACTAGGAGTCCCTCACCTAACCTCTCCAAAGGCACAATATCCCACTCCGACGTATTAATGTCATACGTTAACGCTAACGCAGGTATCTTACCCTCCTTAGCCTCAACAAAGTATTTAGCAATACCCGTTTTCTTCTTAGAACCCATTGAGTAACCAATCACGAAAGCAACGAGAATAGCAAACACACCACCAACAACTCCGATAATAATGAACGGAGTATTACCCAATAAACTACCGAAATTAAAGAAACTCCATGGGCTTGGAGTGTGAGTCACCTTATGCGGCGTTGAAGTGATAGGAACGCTAGGTGTCTTAGCGAAAGCAATCATTAATCCAGATAGCATTTCACGCCACCTTAATCGGTTATGAGACCTGAGCGACCCTTAATTGTGTTAGGCATAATAGATATTGGGAGGTTAGCTGTGGAAGCACCTATAATCCCCTGAGTCGCAACAACTAAGGCATTCTGAAGCAATAATATCGAGTCAAACGCCCAAGCCCAAGCATCAACGACCTCCTTACCCACCTCAACATCCTGCTTAGCCACATACGCCTCAAGCTTACTCATGAACTCCTCCTCAAAATGCGATGCTAACTTAGAAGCACGCATAATAACCTCGTAAATCCTAGCATCAACGGCCCTAGCATAAGCCTCACCAGTAATCGGTGTAATCTGGGTCGCGTCACCCTGCCAAGGACGCATCAAGTCACCAGCAATATAGTTAACAACCATGTTAATCCTGTTAATCTTCTCGGAAACATTCCTTAACTCAGTAAGCCTAGTTTCATCAGCACCTAAAGGCATCTCCCGAAACGAACGTAATGTGGAAACAAAGGAATCCGCAGAAATATTAAACGCGAAATT
>JAMOOZ010000110.1 GCA_027064885.1 Desulfurococcales archaeon | reverse complement strand
CGCCATCATGCCGAGCGTTGAGAGGGTGTAGGCAGCGACTAAGGCTACGTAGTTACTGCTTAAGGCGGGTATTAGGAGGGATGCCGCAACCATGGCCCCGGACACCGCACCTATTACCCTAGCCCTGCCTAGGTCAACTAAGTAACCTATCAGAGGTAGGGAGAGCGCTATTGCTATGGCGGAGTACGTGGCCATGGGCCCTAAGTCCTGGACCTTATACCCTATACTCAGTATATAGAGGGGAAAGAGCACCCGGAAAGCAGGAATCGCTAACCCCCTGATCATTGAGTAAGCACCCACACCCACTAAGGTGAGGGATACCCTACTCCCCACTAAGCCCCGCACCCACCGTGCTTTCGCGTTAAACCTAAATAAGGTTGAGGCACCTTCGCTTAATAACCAAAAGAAAATTCAGTCAATTCAAAAATAACTTACATGGTGAGGCGCGTCATCCGCGAATCAACGTACAGTAAATTCCGCTACCCTGGATAATCACCATAAAGGCCCTTAACCCCATGTAACTCTTCTCCCCTATGATGACTACCCTGGAGCCTGGCTTCAGCATGTGTGTTAATTCGGTACCGCTAATGGGTGAGTTAATGCCGCTACAGTTCCACGAGCCAGTCAGCGAGATAACCATGCCATTCACCCTTATCTCTCTAAGCACCTCCTTACTTTCCTCAACGACTCCGGCCACGGTGACGTTTGTGATTGTTTGGGTTGCCTGCGTCCGCGCTGAAAACGCTGAGTTAGTCATCTCCTCGCTTGGGTACATGGTTATAGGGTAGTTGAGCGTGATCGTAGCGGTGGCTAGCGCTATTAGAATCGTGAGTGCCGACGCGGTTATGAGTACTGCACGCATTTGTTACCCTTGCGTATCTTCATGTTAATGCTTTTATATGTAGCTTTTTTGAAATGTTGTATAAGTAGTTAGAAGAAGTTAAAGCATGTTAGAAAAGACTAAGCATTGAACAACTTCAGCGCCTAGACGGCTCCTGCGCATTTCTCCTGAGTTCGGCGAGGGCCTTGAGCACCCGCTCTGAGGCTCTCCCAAGCCACTGCATGGGCTCGGGAACTGCCTCACTCACTACGCTCGCCTCTTCCCTTAGCCGCCTTAAGCTCCTCCAACTTCTTCCTAGCCTTACCCACCGCCCCGGCCTCATCACGCCACTTCCTTAGCTCGCCGAGGTGTGGGAAGATTATCGCGTCTCTTGGACATAGCTTTGCGCAGGTGTCGCACCCGACCATGCAGTTGTATGGCCTAGCGACTATGGGGCGCATCTTTTCGAAGTCCCAGTCGTAGACCACGCGCCCGCCGCAGGTCAGGAAGCAGAGCCCGCACCCGATACATCTATCGTAATTTATCCTGGGGTACCAGGGTATTTCCTGCCTTGGCTTACCCCACCACGGCATGCTTGCGTAGTCCTTTATTACTCTACCGAGCACGTCCTTACCTATGACTTCGGGTTTATTCCCGGCCATTTCGATCACCGATTAGGTCTTGCCAGATATGAATTAAGTTTTATCTTATTTTTGATACGTATGAACTAGGAATACTTTTATTAATGGTTTAAATGATTTAGCGATTCGCTAAGAACGAAGTCCGGAGGGTACTGGCTTTGGGTGGTAAGTTAAGTGAGTTAGTGAGGGGGTTCTCACCCTCTTGGGGCGCTGCCGTCATGGGTACGGGCATACTTGCTGTTTGCAGCAAGCTTTACTCCTCAGTCTTCCAGCCGCTTCAGCTATTTGCTGTGGTGCTGACGTATCTGAACACCGCTCTTTTCATTGCCCTCGCCATCCCTTGGGTTGCTAGGTGGGTGTTCTTCACTGAGGAGGCGCTCAGTGATCTCAATCACCCGGTCAAGTCGAACTTCTACCCAACCCTACCAGTAGGTATGATGGTGCTTGCGTGCGACTACCTGATAGTGGTCCCTAACCTGACCCTAGCTTGGTGGTTGTGGGGTATTGGGGCAATGCTAACGCTTATCTTCGGCGTCATAGCTCCTTACAACATGTTTAAGAGTGAGCACGTTAAGCTGGACCACATTAACCCATCGTGGTTCATACCGCCCGTTGGCCTCATAGTCATACCCGTGCCAGGAGGACTGCTACTCAGCCACTCGACCAGTACCTTAAGGGATTTAGTGCTTCTCCTTGACGTTGTTGGGTGGGGCGCTGGCTTCTTCATATACTTAGCATTGCTCGCTGTCTGCGTGTACAGGTTCATACTGCATCACCCACTTCCGAGCGCGTTAGCGCCGACCCTTTGGATTAACCTGGGCCCGATAGGGGCTGGGACAGTAGCACTTTACAACATAATATCGAACGCCGCGTTCGTAACTAACTCCGCCAGAGAGGCGTTGTTCGTGTTCGGGGCTTTCTTCTGGGGCTCAGGACTGTGGTGGTTCGCCATCGCCGTGATGATGACCCTTCATTACCTACGTAGAATAGGGTTACCCTACGCCCCCTCATGG
>JAMOOZ010000109.1 GCA_027064885.1 Desulfurococcales archaeon | reverse complement strand
GGGAACGCGGAGTCATACCGCCAGACGGTGACCTACCCATAGGTGCAGACTCTTTTGAGACTAAGGTGACTGTGAGGTGGTGACACGCCCCCCAGTGGTCGCGGGGCAGTTCTACGAAGCAAACCCGGCCCAACTCAAGTCAAGGATAGAGTGGTGCTTCACCCATAGACTAGGCCCCGGCAAGCTACCTAAACCCAGCGAGTCCAGGAAGCCGGAGAGCAAGGGCTTCATAGCCCCGCACGCAGGCTACGTATTCAGCGGACCCGTAGCAGCCCACACATACTTTAAAATAGCGGAGGAGGGGAAGCCCGACACATTCGTGATCCTAGGCCCCAACCACACAGGGGTAGGGGCGCCAGTCGCGGTCTACCCAAATGGCGAGTGGGTAACCCCGCTAGGCAAGGCAGTCATTGACGCCGAACTAGCCGCCGAGATACTCAGGAGGTCGAAGGTCGCCGCTCCCGACAGATCGGCTCATGAGTCCGAGCACTCAATAGAGGTTCAACTACCCTTCCTACAGTACATCTTCGAAGAAGTGACGTTCATCCCCATAGCAATGCTCTACCAAACACCCCAAATAGCTAAGGATTTAGCCAACGCGATAGTTGAGGCAGCGAAGGAACTGAGTAAGGACGTGGTGGTGATAGCGTCAACGGACATGAGTCACTACGAACCACACGAACTGGCGGTGAGGAAGGATCGCATAGTACTGGACAGGATAGAGGCTCTAGACCCTGAAGGACTGTATGACGCCGTCCTCACTAGGGACATATCGATGTGTGGCCCCGGCCCCGCAATGGTCATGTTATACTTCAGCAAAGCCCTAGGCGCAACCAGAGGAGAGGTACTGAAGTACGCGACATCAGGTGACGTGACGGGAGAGAAGGCCTGGGTAGTGGGGTACGCGGCGGCCAGGACCCTCTAACACGGTACCCAAAATAAGTGCCCCGCCGAAGAAGTAAGTAGGTGCCGCGGTTGAGCGGAGAGGTAGTTAGGGTTAAGTATGAGTTCACCGAGCACGCCCCACTAATACACGTGCCTATACCCGGCAGGAGGAACCCCGTCTTAGTAGTGCCCACTACTAACGAGGTGAGGGTGGAGGCTAAAGTAGTCCCTGAAGGAAGGTTCCTTAAGCTACCTGCGAACATCCCTCGAGAGGTAGTTGAGGCCATCACTAACTTCTACTCGAAGTTACTTGAGGAGGTCGGCATAAGCGCGTCGGTGGAGATCACCGCCTACGCCGGGAACACTGCTTACACGCCCTACGCGTACGTGGCAGTAACGAACGCTGTCGTAGGGGCGCTAAGCGGCGGGATAGACGAGGAAATACTGTGGGCAGCCACCACCGTGGACTCGGCGCTCGGCATGGGAGACAGTGTTAAGGCCTTAAGGTTCTCAGCCATCAAGAGCAGGCCGTACGTATGGCGCTCAGGTGAAGGAATAGTTGAAGCCTCAAGAGAATTCACGGTCGCCATCAACACCGTAGCGGTCAGAGACCTAAGCATGCTTGACGAACCCGTCGAGGTCAACACCCTAACACATTTGGCAGGCATGGCGGTAGTGACGGCCTTCAGGGCCCTGGAGGAGGGTACTCTTCATGGATTAATCCCCGCGCTACGCTTAGCTAACGCATTATGGCATGCCCTCTACGGCATGGAACTACCTGCAACGACGCGCGAGGAAACGCATGCAGTGGTGGAGGGGCTTAGGGGCAAGGCAATTGTTCTAAGGGTGAGGAGTCCTTGAGCAACGCAACAATAATCAAGCTAGGAGGTTCCGTCATAACCGACAAGAGCAAGCCCTTCTCCATCAGGAGGGACGTCCTAACCAGCATAGCTGCGGACTTGAGCACGTACTTGAGGAATGCTGGTAGAGGCAACGCTCACATCGCCCTAGTACATGGTGGCGGTTCCTTCGGCCACCCTCTCGTCAAGGAGTGCCTAGAGCGTGAAGGCATGATAAGTAGGGATTGCTTCACGAGGGTAGCGCACTACATGACCGTACTGAACACGGAGGTCGTGAGGACCTTAGTGCTGGGCGGCGTGCCAGCGGTCTCTACACCCACCCGCGCCGTGTGTGCCGCGTTGAAGGATGACCTAGCGGATTGTGACCTAAGCGTGATTAAGGAACTCGTCCACGCAGGCGTGACCCCGGTAATGTTCGGAGACGTCGCCCCCGTGAAGGACGGGGGCTTTAAGGTGATCTCAGGGGATGTCCTAGTATGGTTGCTTGCAAAGGAATTAGGGGCGAACACCGTAGTATTCCTGACAGACGTTGACGGGATATTCACCGCAGACCCCCGCCTAGATCCCGACGCGAAGCTAATACCTGAGGTTCAGGCGCGGGAATTAGTGCGGGGACTAGCGACACTATCGACTAACGCTGGAAGGAAAGCGGACGTGACGGGCGCGATGAAGTTCAAGATCGAGGCAGGACTAAGGCTCGGCGTGAAGGGAGTTAAGGCCATCATAATTA
>JAMOOZ010000108.1 GCA_027064885.1 Desulfurococcales archaeon | reverse complement strand
ATGAGTGCCTACCCACACCAACGCTAAACACGCGGTTAGAACCACTAAAATTACTGTGAGTGCGGCCTTCACTGAGCGCGTCATTGCCTATTCCGATGATTCTATGTAGAGATGAATTAAAATAAACTGCTTCGGCAGGTGCTTGCGCGTGAGCTCATCCTTACACTATTCTTCACGTGGTTCACGTTAATCCATAGAGCATACTTAGTGCTCCCTCATAGAGTTCATAATATTATGTTTATTCCCATTTAAGGAAGATAAAGCTTATTAAGGGCGCCTCCTTAATGGTAGGCTCGAGAGTAGGTGATATGGTTCATCCTGCCGGGAAGAATCTGCGGCAAGGAAGTAAGTGAGGAGCCCGTTGAAGGGCTAGTCAACACTAACCTAAACCCATACCTATTGAGAATGTTTCTGATACGGGAACTAAACGTGTTAGGAGGTGGGGGTGTCTTAGTTCATAGAGGGTCAGCAACCCTTACTGAGGGTTATGAGGCTCTCAACGCTGGACAGTGACTCACTGAGGAGGATCGGGGTAAGCGAGGAGCTGGGGGAGAAGGTTAAGGGGATACTGCGGGACGTTAGGGAGCGTGAGGACGAACTAACCATTCATACTTGGCTTATACTGGAGGCGAACAACGAAGGAAGGAGCGTTAGCGAGCATAGCCGTGAAGCTTGGGCCATATGGGACCCCATTATACATAGCGGCACCATCAGCACTACCGGCTGGCTTAATCACCTTCATGGTGGTCTCACTACTGGTTAAGAGAGTTAATAAATGAAGAACACAACTACAACGGGCTTAAAGGAGATTACTCTTTTTAACAAAGCACTGTAATAACTACTGCGTGTAGATTAAAGGTGCGCCGAAATTGATTAAGCCAGGTGGAGGTAAGCCCGTAATAACTCCCGAAGAGTGGATTAGGGAATGGGGGCAGGACCTAGGTGCGGGGTATGACGCGGCGATACTGACCTTCTGGGGGTCACCGCTAGAGATACTCGAGGAGTCATTAACGGCTACAAGCGAGATTAGGTTACGTGGCATGCCAGTGATAAGAGCTATTGAAGGTAGGGGAGAAGGGCTTAGAGTACTGGTGGCTCAATCATACTTCGGGGCTCCCGCAGCAGTAACTGCGTTAGAGCTCCTCATAGCGTCAGGCATAAGGAGGTTCTTAGTGTATGGAGGGGCCGGGTCAATAACTCATAGGCTGAGAATAGGTGACGTCCTCATACCTACGTGGGGCGTGAGAGAGGAGGGTACGAGCTATCACTACATGCCAGAGGAGTACGTCCCCAAGCCATCACGGCACTTAGCTAGCAGGTTAAGGAGAGCCATGTTCAGCACCTTAACGCTTCACGGCTCCAGAGTCATGGAGGGTGGCGTGTGGAGCACAGACGCGATCTTCAGGGAGACCGAAGATAAAGCGCTGAGGTACGCCAATGAAGGGGTGCTAGGAGTCGACATGGAGTCCACAGCACTCATGACAGTGGCCGAGTACCGGGGAGTTGAGTTAGCGATAGCGCTCGTGATCACGGACGAATTAACACCTCCGGAGTGGAGAACACCGAGCAGAAAGGAATGGGACAGAATAGAGGATAAAGAGGAAAGAATTCTTAAGGCAATGTTGAATACTCTGCACTCATGATGTTAAGGGACGTCATGCGTGAGTGAATCGTAACTAAGTCTTAGACTATAGCTTCTAGCCGAGGTTCCGCCTTAAGACCCTTCTCAGAACTCCCTGAGGAACTTACCGTACCTAAGCAACGCTACTGAGGGCAATGACGCTTGAACTGGTGAAAATAACGTGCATACTCTACTGACTCGCCAATTCCAAGCCATTGACTATTTATGAACACTGCGGGGCTCAGCTAAACCCCCTAAAAAGTCAAAGGATATAACCGCAAAGTAAGGGATTAGTGGGGTGATCGTTTGTTTAGCGACGCTGCATTCATACCTGTCGCGTCTTCTCTGCATGACAGAGAAGCTGTGAGCACCGTCCTCAAGGAGTACTTGAGGGTTCTTGAGGGACTTGTTAAGCCTTACGGCGTACCCTGTACTGGCTACTTGCCTGAGGTGTTAACGGATGCTGAGTCGGTACGCCACGCCGTTAAGGAGGTGCTTAGCCGTGGTGCTCACGCCATCGTGGTCGGGGTCATGACCGGGGGTTCGGAGGAGTTAGCTCTTGAGTTAGCAGGTACTGCAGGTAAGGACTTCCCCGTGGCACTCGTGGCGCATAAGACGCAGAATTCCCTTGCCGCGAGTGTGGAGGCGTTAAGCAGGTTGAGGGCAGAGGGCTTTAGGGCAACCCAGCTCTTCCTGCTGAGCGAGGGTGTTAGGGGTGAGGTTGACGCGTTCCTGCGCGCGGCTAGAGCTAAGGTCGCTCTCAGCAAGATGAAGTTACTGGTTATTGGTGAGCCTTCCTCATGGCTCGTGCATAGCTCCGTTGGTTGGGAGTGCTTCGCTCGGTCGCTCGGCGTCGAGCCCA
>JAMOOZ010000107.1 GCA_027064885.1 Desulfurococcales archaeon | reverse complement strand
AATACCTGAGGTTCAGGCGCGGGAATTAGTGCGGGGACTAGCGACACTATCGACTAACGCTGGAAGGAAAGCGGACGTGACGGGCGCGATGAAGTTCAAGATCGAGGCAGGACTAAGGCTCGGCGTAAAGGGAGTTAAGGCCATCATAATTAACGGGCTCAAACCTCACAACTTAATTAATGCTCTCCAAGGAAGGAAAGTTAGAGGTACTGTAGTATGGTTCTAGACGATAACGCTGAAAGGAAGTTGCAGCACATAGATGTGGTCCTCAAGGAGGACGTGGAGGGCCCGCTAACAACGCTCCTCGAATGCGTTCACATACCGCATCAAGCCCTCATTGACGCAGGCCCTGAGGACGTGGACACTAGGGTGAAGTTCCTTGGCAAGAAGTTATCCGTGCCACTAATAATTTCGGGGATGACTGGCGGTGCCCCCGGAACGGAGAAAATAAACGCGGCACTAGCTTCAATCGCCGAGGAGGAAGGACTCGCCCTCGGCGTCGGCAGCCAGAGGGCAGCACTAGAGAACCCGAACCTAGAATACACGTTCAAGGTGGTCAGGGAGGTAGCCCCCACAGCCCCAGTAATAGCTAACATAGGTGCGGCAGAGGTAGTTAAGTACCCGCCAGCAAGGGTTCTGAAGGCTGTTGAGATGATCGATGCTGATGCCTTAGCAGTGCATCTGAACCTAGCTCAGGAAGCGGCGCAACCCGAAGGAACACCGTCAATGAGGGGCATAATTAAGAGCTTAGAGAAACTCGTTCTCGAATCCCCCGTACCGGTGATCGTGAAGGAGGTCGGGAATGGCTTATCGAAGGAAGTAGTAAGTACGCTGAAGTCCGTGGGGATAAAGCACTTCGACGTGGAGGGGGCCGGGGGGACTAACTGGGTAAAGGTGGAGATGTATAGGGCGATGAAAGCAGGAGACCGCGTTAAGGAGGGGATAGCGAGGAACCTCCTGACGTGGGGAATACCGACGGCAGCCTCAATAATTGAGGTGAGGAACGCAGCCCCCAACGCCTACATCATAGGGTCCGGAGGGATAAGGACGGCGGTCGACGCCGTCAAAGCCATAGTGATAGGGGCTGACGTAGCAGGGATGGCCCTACCTTTCCTCAAAGCCTATGCCTCAGGCAGACTAAGGGAATTCACGAAAGCCTTAATACATTCATTCAGGATGGCCGTCCTCATGGCAGGGGCCCGCAACATGGAGGAGCTGAAGCGCTTGAAACCAATAATAACGCCGCCCTTAACTCACTGGGTGAGCACACGGGGCTTGAAACCGGGTCACTACCTCACTTATTAATTCAGTACTTCATCTAACTCTTGGTGTCGAATGCTTGGCTGAAGAGTTAAAGGAGAGGTTCGGGGAGCTGTTAAGGTACGCTAAACACGTTGCCGAACTCACGAACAGAACCATAGAGGAGATAGTTAAGGGTGAACCTCAGTATCTCTACGAAGCCGCAATACACCTCATAAGGGCTGGGGGTAAGAGGCTAAGGCCCCTAGCCACGGTCTTAGCCGGGCGAATGTACGGATTACCGGAGGAACTAGGCGTTAAGGCGGGCGCGGCAGTCGAGATCCTCCACAACTTCACCTTAATACATGACGACATAATCGACAGGGACAACCTGAGGAGAGGGGTACCCACGGTTCACGTACTGTGGGGTACGGACGTAGCAATAATAGCTGGCGACCTCCTCTTCGCCAAGGCCTTCGAAGCCCTAGGTAAGTTAGCGGAGCACGCACCGCCAGAAAGGGTCGTGAAGGCATTCAATAAGCTGAGCTGGGCGTCAATAACCGTAGCCGAGGGTCAAGCCCTGGAATTTGACATGGTTAAAAGGGACGAGGTGACCGTCGACGAGTACATAACGATGGTCTACAAGAAGACCGGAGCTCTCTTCGAAGCAAGTCTACTAATAGGCGCGATACTCGCTGGCGCGCCGCAGGAGGAACTCGAGAAGCTATCCCGCTACGCTCGCGGAATAGGCATAGCGTTCCAAATACAGGACGATATCCTAGGTCTAACCTCCACGGAAGAGAAGCTAGGAAAGCCGGTATACAACGACATACGGGAAGGCAAGAAAACAATACTCGTGATCTACGCGCTCAAGCACCTCAGCCCCGAAGAACGCGGTAAGTTATTGAGCACGCTAGGCAAGAAAGACGCCACCAGAGAGGAGCTGGAGGAAGCAGCTAACCTGATAAAGAAAACGGGTGCTGTAGAGTACGCAAAGAACGAGGCCAAGAAGTACTTCGAGGACGCGTTAAGCGCCCTACGCGACACGAAACCAGTTGATGAGGAAGCACGCAAGTTACTCGAGGATCTGGGCTGGTACGTAATCCTGCGAGGAAAGTAGGCAATGGGACGCGCAACCGAACGCGTAAGAAAGGAACTCGAGAGACTTAGAAAGTACTACGGCGTGACGAAATGCTACGTAGAACGCGAAGGGGGGAGGGAGGAGATTCCCTGTGAGAACATTCCTGAA
>JAMOOZ010000106.1 GCA_027064885.1 Desulfurococcales archaeon | reverse complement strand
TGAGTTATGGTGCTAGGGATTATTTCTTGGTTACACCTCTGATCACGTGTGGTTCCCCGCCAAGCATTTATGTTGAGAGGGACCCTACGGTTCAGTTGTGGGGTAGCATGAACTTTACCTATCTTAAGGTTCAGGCTAATTCCACGGATTATGTTCCCGTAGCGTTGAGCCCGCAGAACGTTTCGGGAGACGATGTATTGTTTACTGTTAATGGTTTAAGCCTCAGAAGCTCTGGAATCAATGCAGTACCCATATACAAGGTTCCGGTACTTAACACAACCCCCTATCCCAGTGCCTACGTTATGATTAAATTCACAGCTCCTCCGGGTTGGGAGAACTATGACTTCACGCTCTATACCCTTATTCAGATAGGTTCGAAGTTCTATGGGGTTGAGAGGATCTCAACCCCGCTTGGAGGCGGTACGTAATGAGGCATGTTAGGATACGCTGGTCAAGGAGGGCACAGTCTGAACTCATAGCTGGCGTACTAATACTTGCGGTTTTGTTCACCGCCGTGATACCGTTAATGCTACGCATACAGCTATCGACACTGACAAGGCAGGAGAACATGATTAGTAAGGCCAAGTTCTTACAGTTGCATAATGAGGAGACACTAACACTCAGTGGTGTTCCTGAAACCCAGCAGAATCTACTCAGAGGAATATTCCCTGGAATCTGGATCAATAACACAGGTTCTGTACCAGTAACACTACATACATTGATGTTAATAAATAAGACAACGGGTAAGATAGTGTCCATAATTGATCTTTCTCAGATAGGAACGCCTCAAGTAACACCCTCAATAATAGAGTGGGCCGTCGTAAACCCAGGAACACCTAACCGTGAACCGCTGGTAAGGGGTATCTACCCAACACTTCAACCTGGCGACTCACTGTTAATTAAGCTAGCCATACCGGCAGATCAAGCTAGTCAATATTACTTTAGAGTAGTAACTGCTAGAGGTAATGTACTACCGAACGCCGGTACGGGAGCGGCTTACCTAGTACCTCCCGCAACTCTTGCCGGTGGAGGAGGAACTTGGAGAGGGCTCTTCTACCCAACTTCAGGGTTTAAGTTAATCGGTGCTAATCAGCTACTTTCTCATGCTGTTGTCTGGGCCGAGCACCCGGTAGGTAGGGCCGATGAAGGTACAGTAAACAATATTGGGCTATCATACATTTTCGACGATTATGAACACCCAGGTTACTACGTAGTTGGTTATAGAGAATGTACATTCGTGGGGTGTACACTAACAGAGTACAGGGGATTTTTAGGAACGTTCTATATGGGTACGGACTACGTGTACGTGGATGGCTACTATATGGAGAAATACGTGGATGGTACGCTCGTTGATAAGCCTGGGGTCAAAACCTACCAATATCCAGGGGACTTTGGTGAGGTTTACGACTATGATAGTAATGGTGTCAAGGAATTAGCGTTAAACACTATGTACAAGGACTCTGATAATGACGGGAATAGTCGTGATGATGTTATGCTGATGAAAATTCTAGTGGGCAAGGACATAACTAACGCAGACTACATAAGAATTTCAGCCAAACTAACCTACGATTACTATATTTACGTAATTGGTGGCGGTAATAACTTCATGCCAGATCTCAGAATATTTTACGCAGCCATATATAGATATACGTCGCAGGGTTGGAGGTTCGTACATTACAAAGACGTTCCGTTTTCCTTACATGGACCTAGATCCTTTGTATTTGACGCACTTTTCCCATTAAACAGGTCAGATATTTATAGGGTTGTCTTAATACTCCTAGATCCCTACAGGTACACAGGAAGTAGGTATTATGAGTTCTACGTAGGCTTAGAGTACCTACTCGTGGAGTGGGGCATCAATAACCCATACTTCGAGAACCTTCCGACGGTATACTTGTTGGCGCTAGATAGCTACTCAGCCGAAGGAATAGGTGGTGGGAACGTAACCGAGGATCTTCATAAATTAACATCGTTAGTTGAGGATAAGCTTCTTTCAGTAGGTATATCTAACTACATAGTCATAAACAATGAGAGCCTACTAAATAACCTACTAATCAATAACCCTCCGAGGAACGCAATCATAATAAATCTACATGGAATGCAGTCCCCAATAGACCCGGCGACAGTAAAGGATCACGTCAGGAATGATGGATGGATCTGGGTTAACATAGTTGGGAAACCGCCGGTACTTCCTTCATGTGCTGGCCTAGTAGTGGATACGTCGAGTAACATTACTGCAGGTGCTGGCGCGGATTGGGAAGATATGGTGAACGTGTTTAGCCTATATAGCCTTCAGAACAGTGTGTGGAGTAACTATAGCATCGTAAACACTTCACCCAGCGCGGCCCCAACGTACGTGTTCTACATAAACGCCAGCACGGGTAAGATAGTTAGTGCTGCGTGGGCGGAGGGTGACGGATTCATAATAATTAACGCCTTACCATCTATTGACTGGACTGGCAAAGATCCGCGCGGAACGGATCCGGACTTTGAT
>JAMOOZ010000105.1 GCA_027064885.1 Desulfurococcales archaeon | reverse complement strand
TGAAGGAGGGGCTTGGGTGACCGTGTCCGCTCGGTTACCGGCTGGGTCCGTTCAGAGTATCCTGCCCTTAGCCGTTGGTGCGAGGCTGGCTGAGTGGCTGAGGAACAGGTACGGCGTGGACGTCCGTGTTAAGTGGCCTAATGACCTCGTCATCGAGGACAGGAAGGTTGGGGGAGTCCTCATTGAGGCGGTGGCTGGAGAGGAGATGAGGGCGCTGGTGGGGGTCGGTGTCAATGTCGCTAATGACCTACCTGACGAGTTAAGGCCTTATGCAACTAGGCTTATCGATTGGGTGGACGGTGTCTCTCCCAGGGATGTTGTGGAGGGGGTCATATGCTCGGTCATCACAGCAATACATGACGTTGCGGATAAGCGGCGGACCGTTCTCCATCTCTGGAGAAGGCTCTCAGACACGCTTGGGAGGGAGGTATGGGTTATACTTGACGATGGCGAGTTGAGGGGTGTGGCAGTGGACATCGATGACGAAGGGGCCCTGCTGATCCAGACCAAGGAGGGTGTTCGGAGAGTTTTAGTTGCAGATGTCATTCACCTTCGCCCTACTCAATGAAGGAAGGCTAGTGTATAGATGCCTATGCCTATTAGTGCAGCACCACCGACCACCGATACTTTATAGGAGTTTCTCGCTACCCACTCCTTAATCCCTTCGACCTTTGCAACAGCAGCTGCCACTGCTACTAGGATTATGATGAGCGGTAGTACGAACACTATATTGTATACCGCTAGTAGGCCTAGTCTAGTGATGATGCCGTAGCTCGATGCTAGTGATGTGAAGAATAGGTATGGCCCCGCTGTGCACGGAAGGAGCGTGAACGTCGCGGTGAGGCCTAGGGCGAAAGCTGCCGCTGCTGAGGCGGCTGAGTATCTCTCGCCCTCACGGCAGATCTTGCATTCTCCCCTGTCTCTTAAGCCGCTGTAGATCATCCAGGCACCTGCGATAAACGCTATTGCTGGAAATACTGTGCGGGGCACGTTCTCAAATATTACTGAGAGGCCCACGCCCATGATGTAGTATCCTATAAACACTGCAGCTGTGAACGATAGTCCCACTGCCAGCAATTTCCTCGTAGTCCTTCCTGGCGTGGTGGCTGCGGCCGTTACTGAGAGCAGTATGACTGCGTACAGTGTGAGGAAGCACGGGTTAAAGGCGTCTATGGAGGCGAGGCCCACGGCCGTCAATAACGCCGTGACTATGTTGCCTGTCTGGGGAACCGGGGGTTCGGTGTTTCCGTTGTTTCCATTATTGTTGCTGGGGATAGAGCCTGTCAAGGTCTTTAGCGCTTCTATGATGTAGAGCGCCGCATCGTGCGCGAATTTTCTGCCTCTGTCGTCCGTTCCTTCCTCACCAGCCCTCTTAGCTTGATCTGAGGCGTTCTCAAGGAGTTTGAGTGAGTTCTCGTCAGGTGCTCTGTTGTCCAGGAGTTCGTCCACTATCTTCACGTAAGCTTTGAGGATCGCGTCCTTCGTCTCATTCATGAGCTTCGCCATGCCTGTCTCGCCTGCTGAGTCGAACATTATGTAGGAGGCGTATGCGTAGAGGTATGCAGCTACTAGCTTTGTCGCAACTAACCTCAACGTGCTGTTCTCGATCATCGCTGGCCTAACGAAGAGCTCTGCTGCTAATGTCTGGTTCGTTGTTATGTACCCCCTAAGATATTCACCGAAGTAGATGCTGATCCTGTCACTCGTTTCAAAGTTTTCCCAGAAGGTCTTGTTCTCTAGTTCCCCTATCACTATACCAACTAACTTTCCCTCCCTTACCACTAGGGTGAACGGCACCGCGGCGTAGGTAGAGTTCATTGGGAGGCCAAGGAATGCGTGAAGAAGCTGGTATAGTATGGCGCACGAGTCATCTGTGTTGACCGGGCAGAAGCTGAAATTATTAGGAAACTCTGTCTTCATGAAGTCCTCGAGCGCCATACAGTGAGGGCAAAGAGTCGAGCCGTATATCAGGTAGTAGGGGTCGGGTGTCTGGAAAGATAAGCTTATGATCGGAGTAATAATCAGCGCAATCGTTATCGCCACCGCGAGCGCCGCCTTCACGTATCTCAACATCGGCACCGTTGTGGTAGACCAAGAGAGGGTTTAAGGGTAATGTATGAGCGCTTTACTCCGGGCCTACGCATTCAATGCCATGATTTAACAAGACCTCATCCACTTGTTTGAGCAGCTCCTCAAGACTAGGTCTCTGGGCAGGGCCGACCCTAATTAACTCCTTGATCAGCCCGGCGATCTCTCTTGGTTGCCTCGCTATGTTCACAGATTCCTCAAGCACTCTTAGATCATGTCTACGTATGTGCCTCAGTGACCCCTTCTCAAGCTCGTTCTCCAACATCTTCAAGTGCATGATGATCTCGTCTGTCCTCGGGATTTGCTCACTATAGATTACTCTCTCGACTGCTGTGATGAGGTAGCCAGGAGGTTCGTTAAACGACTTGCCTAGTCTCTCTATGTGCGGTGATCTCCTCTCTGGCTCTAGGAGCGGGTGCCT
>JAMOOZ010000104.1 GCA_027064885.1 Desulfurococcales archaeon | reverse complement strand
ACGTACCTTAGGGCAACAGTAACTCCGCTCCTTAAAGGAACGGAGAGCGGGTAATACGGTGTTTCGATAGGTGCACCGATGGAGAAAGCAAGTCTAGTGGTTGCTTCAACTCCTAAGTCGTGTGCGACCTCCCTAAGTATGTTCACAGCCCTTCGAACGTCCTTTCTTCTCGTAACTATTATTGATGCGTAGGAATTGCCGCACCTAAGAGCATTCTTTAGCTCCTCAATCTCAACGCGGTATATCCTGGACTGGTAAGCCGAGAAAATGATGTTTTCGCCACATAATTTATCAAAGACCCTATCATCTACACTGCTACTCAATGTTAATCTAACACCCCACACCTTAGCACCCGTAGCCTCAACACTATCCTTGATGCTTAACGCTAAGGAAAGAACTTCCTCAATGCTATCTGCGTTCTTAACGTTAAAGGTGAGGGCCCTGATCATAGGCAAGGGGTTTAACCTCTCTTATATCAGTGCCTTCAGTGCTTAATACTCTTAAACACCTTTAGGTGACGACCCAGCGTAATTATCGGCGGAATTAAATTTATCATCTCGGCTAGGCAGAATAGCGTGGATGAGCGGTGCGGTCGTAGCTGAGCTCATGCGATGATGTTTGGCGGGCTTTAGTGACACACACGGTGAGTGGTTAATGGGGTCTATAGCGTTAGTATTTGGTTATGGGCGGAGGGTGAAGTACAGCGTAAACGTGTTGGTGGGCGCTATCGAGCAAGAGCTAGGCGATACTGTTAACGTTTTTGTGACGCCCTTAAGAACAGTTCCTGAGTTATTAGTAAATCTCGTTGAGGAGTATGGCAGAGGGCGAGTAATTTACGGTCAAACACTGATAACGCCTGAACTGCCTAAAGTGATTAATGACGTCATCAAAGCGGTGATTGCGGCTCGGAAGGTTGGTGCGATTCCAGTTGCTGGAGGCCCGCATGCCACGGGAGACCCCTACGGAACTTTACTCTCTTTGGGCTTCGAGTACGTTTTCATGGGGGATTCTGAGGAGTCCTTCACTCGATTCCTCAAGGAAATTATTGAAGGCGGCGATCCTAAGTCCGTGAGGCCGGGGCTCGCATACATTGAAGAAGAGGAATTCGTAATAACCGGTAAGGGTAGGGTGCGCGACCTGGATAGGTTCCCTGCTTTCGCGTTAAAGCATAGGTTATTCAACCCCATAGAAATAACTCGCGGGTGTCCCCACGCCTGCAAGTACTGTCAGGTAAGCTATGCTTTCGGTGTAATGTATAGGCATAGGAGCGTGGACAACATAATACATAACATTGAATTAATGGTTAGTAACGGTATTCGGGACCTTAGGTTCATAACACCTAATGCACTAGGTTATGGAGCGCAAAGTAATGTGCGTGACCTAAGCAAGGTAGCTGAACTATTGAGGAGACTTCAAAAATTCAGGGCAGGGGGCTCCAGAGTGTTCTTTGGCGCTTTCCCCTCGGAGGTAAGGCCTGAATTCGTGGATAAAGAAGCAACCTTGCTTCTCAAGAAGAGTGTTGACAATAGAAGAGTAATTGTAGGAGCTCAGTCTGGGTCGAATAGGATGCTTGAGGAACTACATCGGGGGCACACGGTTGAGGATGTCACTAACGCGGTAGTTCACCTGAGGAAAGCGGGTTTTGATGTTGACGTGGATTATATTTTCGGCCTCCCTAAAGAAACTGAGGACGATGTTAGGGAGACGCTGAAGCATATTACAGAACTAATTAAGTTAGGTGCTAGGGTACATGCCCATGTATTTCTTCCTCTTCCAGGAACGCCTTACTCCTTCGAAAACCCTGGGAGAGTCCGTGGAGGGTTGAGGAAAGAACTCTTCAAGTTGCTGGGGAAGGGTGCTATGTATGGTCAGTGGGAGGCGCAGGAAAGGCTAGCCGCGTCCGTAGCTAGGTTAAGGGATTTAGGGGTAATCATTATAACGCGTAAGAGGGCTCAGGAACTGATTTCACGCTTTGGAGGGATTAGCGTCCCGCTTGCCCCTAAGATCCTCAGACACATTAAATGGTGAGTAAGGACAGATATCCTTGTAAGGGCATAACCGGCACTTCCTCCTACTTACCCACCCAGGCTCGGGGAATATCCCGTCCCTTATGTCCTTCAATAACTTAAGGTACTTCACCAGCAGGTCATTATCGTACCTAATGCCCACAGTCTTGTTTATGTATCGAAGCTTCAGCTCAATTCGCTCTATCTTAACACCATAAACCTTACTTAATATGTAGGCATACGCCATGACTTGTAATGCGTCCCCCAACCACACACCGTTAACTACGCAGGGGGATTCAAACCTAGGGGCTCTCCTACTTTTGAATTCCTCAACGATTAACGTGCCACTGGTACCATTGATCCTGTAACTATCAGGCTTGCCTACAAGCACCACGCCTAACTCATTAACCCTAGCCTTAAGCAGTTCCTCCTTAACCCACCTAAGACGCAGTATGTGATGTATTGCATGGGCTAAGCGCCCTAACCATGCCCTAAAACGCAACGCTAAGGGTTGAGGAACAGGAGTGTGGACATCGAAGAAGTAAAGTGTAGGACAGAAGCCCAGCTTTCTTAGCTCACTTGGCGTGACTACAGCCTCCTTCCTACACTGTTCCTTTTCCATGGCCTTAGCATCACCGCGGGCAACGCACTGCTTTCAAAGTTCCCATCATTACGCTGTTTTTAAATAAAGATCCTCGTCGAGTGCAGGGTATCGAGTGTGGCCATGTAGCTTCCGCTGAATACCCCAAGCAACCTTCCTAGCCAGCCCTGTTACCGAGTACTTTGGGCGGGGGGTTACTAAGCCCTTCCGGAGAGACTCTAGAACATCGTCCAGCGTAAGGTCCGGGACCTCAATGAGTGTCCTAGCCACACCCACCATTTCAAGCACGTGGGCATCTGAGCACGCTACGCATGGCTTCCCGGATGCGCGGCAATGCGTCCAAGCCATGATGTTAGTGATTGGGTCGCTGCTCATGTTAAAACACTCTACGCAGTCCCATAGATTCTCCCTTATCCGCCACCCTATACCTAGCCTCATGACATCGAAAGGATGGGCAGGTATGAGGACGCAGCCATTGTCGTCGGCAAGTTCGCGGAGTGTCCTAGGATCCTTAATCACCGGTATGGGGTTCCTGCAGAGCACCAGCACGTCTCCCCACACGGTCCTAACTTCAGCACCAGCAATTATCAAGGGGACTCCATCACCCGCGTGTCTCCTAGCAATCACTGATCCGGCGAATGTATCGTGGTCAGTGATTGCTATGACATCTAATCCGACGGCTCTCGCACGTAAGACGACCTCCCGTGGATGCGCCTTCCCGTCGCTAGCTTTTGTGTGGATGTGGAGATCCGAGTGAGCAATCATTCCTTCTTCATCCTCTGACGTATGCGGGCCCAAGCAACCATGTAGGAGAGGGCTCTGGCGGCTTCCTCTGGTGTTCGGAACGACGGTATCCTTGCCTCAAGCTCGAACATTCGTAGCTTATCTAGCGTGTACTTACCTCCAGGCGCAGCCATTACTACAGGCTTATTGTACTTACTAACTAGCTCCTTAGCGGCTTTCAGAACGCCTTGCGGGTCGTATGCTGGTGACTGCATTATGCTTATGAGGAGCACGGCATCCACGTTCTCATCTTTAAGCACAGCCTCCAACGCCACCTTATACCTCTCCGGTGGCGCATCACCTAGGACGTCTACCGGGTTATTCACGGCGGCTGCAGGTGGTAGGCCCTCCCTTAACTCGGCCTTAGTTTGCTCCGAGAGTTCAGCCATCCGTAAACCAAGCAGTTCTATAGCATCCGTGGCTAGGACCCCCGCACCACCGCCGTTAGTCACTATAGCTATCCTATCACCGTATGGGGCTGGTAACCATGAAAGTGTCTTGGCAGCTACTACCAATTCATTAAGCTCGTTAACTAGTAGCCCGCCGAACTGTTTTATCGCAGCCTCGTACACGGCGTACTGACCTGCAAGTGAACCTGTGTGTGAGGCGACGGCCTTCATGCCTTTCTCGGACTTGCCAGCCTTAAGCACTATAACAGGCTTCCCCTTCTCTGTGGCCTTCCTTAACGCGTTAAGGAATTTCCTGCCATCTGACACCCCCTCTATGTAGGCCATGATTACCTTAGTTGCGGGGTCCTCTGCTAGATACTCTATGAGTTCCCATTCTTGCACGTCCGCAGCGTTCCCGTAACTCACGAACTTACTCATCCCGACGCCTGCCTCTGCAAGCCAGTCGAGGATCGCCGCCCCGAGAGCTCCGGACTGTGATATTAGGGCCACGTTGCCTGGTCCCGGCTTAGCTTGCCTGTCGTTGGGGTTGAAGATCGTGTCGAGGCCTGAGTGGGCATCGTAAACGCCGAGGCAGTTAGGCCCTATCACTCTCATGCCCCATTTTCTAGCGACCCTAACTAGTTCCTCCTCCCTTCTAGCTCCTTCCTCCCCAACTTCCTTAAAGCCCGCGCTAATTACTATGGTTGCCCTAACGCCTTTCCTACCGCATTCGTCGAGAACTAAGGGGACCACACGGGCAGGCACCGCCACAACCACTAAATCAGGCGTTTCAGGTATCTCCAATACAGATTTGTAACACTTGAACCCTAGGACCTCATCGTACTTTACGTTCACTGGGTACACGCGGCCCTTGAACCTCTCTTTAAGGTTCTCCATGATTGCCCGTCCAACCGTTCCTCTCTTTATCGAGGCACCTATAACCGCTATGGATTCCGGGGAAAAGAACTTGCTGAATACCTCCTTCATAGGTAAACTCATGAATACCCCCTTTTCATTTAGGGGGTGACGTAAAAATGCGTTACATTTTCTCTTACCGTTAACTAACCTCGTTAATCTAGGGTTACACCGAAAATGCTTCTCTCTTCGAGCAACTTACCTGCCTTAAGTAGCAGGCTCCAATCTTCTACCTTCTCGGAAGTCTTTATAACCTTCTCGAATGCCCTCTTGATCGCTGGTAGAGCCGCTATAAGGCCAACAATAGCTCCAGCTCCAGCCGTCGCCGCCGCCATAAGCCCGCCTATGGCAACTAAGCCACCTATCCCGCCGCCCACAGCACCAATGCCTATGAGAACACAAGCGATTAATCCTGCCTTCTCTCTCGCTTTCAGCGTCTGAGGGTATTCCGCGTAGATAACCCTACCTGAGCTGGCGTCCACTAAGGCCTTCATCTCTATATTACCGTACCTGTAAGTGAATTCCCAGATTGGGTAATGCGTCACGCCTAAGTACTCTGTTTTAACATCCTTAACGATCTTATTGCCGCTACACCCTGTATTGAGGTCCTTCATTAGGTCTCGTACTACGGCATCTGACGCGGCCTTAATGGCATCTCCTTTTGATACCGTTATGTTGTAGTATCTTCCCATTCTAAGCATCTTAGGCTTGAAGTATTCTCTTCCCCTCAAACTGAACCTGTAGTTCTCAATCACGTGTGAGAACCAAGGTTCCCTATTAGCGAGGACGAAGTAGTCCCCTACCTCATAGAAGTCGCCTTCGTAGGACTTACTCCAGAACCACATTCCCTCAGTATATATGCACTCGCCAGCGGCTTCAGCGTGAACAGCGTGTATCGGGATATAATGCAATGACGCTTTACGTAATTCGGTAGCTGTGTGGAAATCGGAAGGCGCCCCGTAATTCCTGAGAATGAATCTTAACAACCTATCAAAGGCGTTGCTCGAACTGAAGACCACTTTGAAGTAGTAGTGCTCAGTAATGGCTTCACCCGTACTGACCTTAAATGTATAACCACAGTACGGGCATGTTACTACGTTCACGGTATGCGGGGCTCTAAACTCTGATCCGCAATACGGGCACTTAACCATTGCATCACCGCTCAAACCTAACACCCCCTAGCGCCCTACCTACTAGGTACCCAGCACCTATCATGAGGGCAACGCTCAGGAATATCAGGTGTCCCCATCGGAACGCGAAAGGTAACGCTAAACTCGCAACGAAGGTCGCTGTTGCCGCACCACCTAAGTACATCGCTAGGTGCTTAGTTAACACAGGTTCTATGGCCACTAACTGCCTTCCATCAACGCCTGAGAATGCTATGGAGTAGATGGCGTTCCTGAATTTATACGTAATAATGTACATAGGGACTAAAACGGCTTTGAAGTCCTTGACGTTTACTCTGCATAAGTAAACGTTAAGCCTATCGAGTCTGTATTTATGCTTAACCCAAATCTTTAACTTCTCAGCTATGAGATCCCTAGCTATTGCGTCTACTTCCTTAGGCTCGATATCGAAGCCCATCACTGCGTTTACTTCCTTCTTCCACTTGTACTCAGATGCGTGGACAGCAACTGAAATGTCAAGTTGCCTGGCCTGCGTTGAAAGTTCCTTGATACCCAACTCCTCAATGTGTCTTCTGCCTAGGATCGCGTCGACCCCGCTAACGCTTCCGGAGTCTCTCACCTTAACTACCCTAACCTCCGTCTGTGTTACGACTCTCCCGCCAACATTCACTGTCCTTGTTCTAGTTTCTTTCCTCTCACCTACGAAGAAGTACTGCGCGTCGTAGTTAACAATGTAGAAGGGTACAAATATGTTCGTTATGGAGTCTATGCTTATCTTATTAATGTACTTGCCCATGTCACTATCTGTTCTCATCCTATCCCAAAACCTACGTGTTATTTCCTCCCTACTAAGGGATGGGAAGACAAACACGTCGTAACCTGGGTTCCGGTACTCGATATACCCGCAGTACCTGCACTTAACAACCAGTGAGTCGGGCGTGACCTCGATTGGTGCTCCACAATTAGGACACTTAAATACTTCTGCCTCTTCGGGAGGCGGAGGCGGTAGAGGGGGTTCAGTGCTGTAGGGTATTCCTGAGCCCTGAGACATTGTGACGCACCTAAAACTTCACTACAAGGTAAGGGTAGGAGTAATTAATACTTAACTCATCCTTTGCTGTCACTATAGGTTAAACTCTTTAGCTACGGGCGAAGTTAAATGTCGAGCAGGCTGCTCAGGGTGATGTGCCATGTATGCACTAGTACTGGACATCGACGGTACGCTAGTAAAGCCGGACATTGACTGGGTGTATGTTAGGAAAAGGCTCGCTGAACTTGGAATTAATGCCCCTCGCAAGCCTGTCGCCGAGATCTTAGCTAGGGTTGCAATGCATAACCCTAGGCTTGCTAAGAACGCTGAAGATGAAATAGTTAGCATAGAGCGTCAAAGCGCAGAAAAGGTAAAGCGCGACCCTGAGCTACGCGACATACTCTTACAGTTTAAGAGCAAAGGGGTGAAGATAGCCGTAGTCACATTGAGGGGTCGTGAAACAGCTGTTAAAGTCCTGAAGTCCCTCGGCATTAGTGACTTAGTGGATGTCCTAGTAACTCGCGAGGACAGTTATGACAGGAAAACACAGCTTAGATCGGTGATGAAGGTGTTAGGTGTTGAGCCAAAACAAGTGTACTTTCTAGGCGATACAATGTGGGATCTAGAGGCAGGGAGAGATGAAGGAGTAAACATACTTCTAGTAGACTCGAGAAACGACCCTGTATCAACAGTCCCGAAGCACCTGAAGGCAACGCTTAGGAAACTCCTCGAGAATCTTTCGTGATTCCGGAAATTAACGGAATCACCAATTAATGAAATGTGGCTTACCCTCGTATATGGGGGCTATCACCTTAACAAGAACCTCACTACCCTCCTCATACCCCTCCACGTTCTCCTCAATCTCCAGTATGCCGTTACCTCTAATCAGGGTCGATATGATGCCTGAACCAGTTAGCCTCAGCGGCTCAGCGTAAATCACGTTACCCTCCCTGTAAAGGACGACGCGGTAATAGGAGCGGAAGCCAATAACGTTAGCTACCTTCCTAGTGAGCCGTGCCCGTACAGTAGGTTCAGGCACCTCCTTAACACCGTAGAGCTTATGGACAAGAGGTTTGAGGAAAACCTCTAACCCTATGAAGCACGCTACCGGAAGCCCCGAGAGCATAAGGATAGGCTTGCCGTTGACGACATACGCACCAGCAGTCCGTCCAGGACGCAGGTTAACGCCGTGGAAAACGAGTTTTGAGCCCGGTATGCCTTCAACCGCTTCAGGCACTAGGTCCTTCTCACCAATGGATGAACCCCCCGTCGTGATCACGATGTCTGCGTCCTTCAAACCTTCCTTAATAGTTGCCCTAACATCGTTAACATTATCCCTAACTATGCGTGACCAGGCGACCGCGCACCCTATCTCCTTAACGTAACTCTCTATTAATGGACCTGAGGAATTCACTACTTCATTTATGCCCCATGCCTCTCTGTAGTCCCTAAGTTCATCGCCAGTGTTTATGATGGCTATTCGTAGGGGCTTGAAAACCCTTACCTTCGTGACGCCTGACTCGGCAAGCGCCGTAACGTGCCATGGACGTACCACAGTACCGCGTTCCAGGATTACGTCACCTGCACGGAGGTCCTCTCCTGTCCGGCTTACGTTACCGTACTTAGGCACGGGCTTGAATATCAGGACATGATCTCCCAGCATCGCGGCGTGTTCGAAAGGCACGACAGCATTGGCCTCCTCCGGTATTCGACCTCCTGTGAATATCATGACTGCCTCTCCCTCCCTTATCCTAACGCGCTCTCTACTCCCAGCCTCTACCTTCCCAACAACCCTTAGCTCGACGGGCTCCCTCTCACTAGCGCTAATGACGTCTTCCGACCTGACGGCGAAGCCGTCCATTGCGGCTCTGTCAAAAGGGGGGTAATCGCGTAACGCCTTAACCTGGTGAGAAGCAACCCTACCCACAGCATCAACAATATCTAGGGTCTCGACGCCCGGTTTGATAGTCACGGCTTTTAGGAACTTATGTAAGGCGCTCTCTACAGACTCGAAGCTTGTGAAGCCTTTGAGCTTCTGCCGAGGCAATTCTCAGGCACCCTAAACCACTTAAATACTCTCTAGCGCCTTCTCTATATGTCTTAACAGGTCATTAATCTTCTCTGTCAACTCCCTGCAACCGCCGATTGCTGGATGAGTTAAGTCAGCAACTAAGGGGGTGATGGTCACATACCCGTTACTCAAGTAATATGAGTCAGTACCCTCCTCAACCACGCGTTCCCCAACAAGCCAATAATATTCCCTACCCCTAGGATCTATTCTCCTCTCGAACCTCTGAATGAACCGTATTCTCTGCGTTTTCGGCATAACTACACCCTTAGGTGCTGTTGTGCGGGGTAAGTTTACTGAAAGCGTATCCACACCGTCAAACCAGCCGTTATCCTTAACATACTCTACTAAGGCCTCAACAACCTTCCTAACCATGAATGAATACTTGGGGTTCTCGAATTCCTCATCAGTCATGACGTCAGCAGAGAGGGCTATTGAGGGATAACCAAAGAGTCCGGCCTCGATCGCGGCCTCCACCGTGCCAGAGTAGAGTATATTCTGCGATGATGTATTCTCACCTATGTTAATCCCTGAGACGATGAGGTCAGGGTTAAACCCCAGTATGTCCTTAGCCGCGTAGAAGGCGTCGACCGGCGTGCCATTAATGGCAAATACTCTTAATCCATATATGCCCAGCTCTCGCAGGAAAAGGGGCTTGTGAAGCGTTAGTGAATGCCCGCCACCGGACTTTGGTGTTTCCGGTACAACGGCTAGCACCTCACCGAATTCTTTAAGTATTTCGTAAGTAAGGGGGAGTGCCCTCGTAACGAATCCGTCGTCGTTTACTAAAAGTATTTTGAAGTGATCTCCCTTTCGCATGGCCTCATCACTTAGTGTTAAGTCGTCCTGCAGCACTATTAAGAATTACTTAATTAATACATGGTATTTAGCAATACAGTTATTGAAGGGATGGAATTCACTAGCATTATGAAGGTCTTGAAATCTTGTTGATCACCTAATTAAACTTCAAACAATATTAGGGAGTAGTGAGGATGATGAGTGACTCGATAAGTAGGCTAGTGGCTGAGCTAGCTAGGCCGGCGAGGCTTAAACCGAAGTATAAGCTCCTAGAGGATGAAACACGTTACACGATACCGGAGGAGTTAAGGCGTAAGAGTCTTAAGAAGCCAAGCAAGCGTTACGTCTTTGCTGCCCTCGATGCCGCCGCAGCGACGCTTCACGTGCCAGCTGGCGAGGTAAGTGTTGTTGCTGGAGCGTTGTGTGACGTGAGGAGTGCCTACCTCTACCCCGGGACAGGTATTGTTGCTAGGGTTAGTGGTCCTCCCTTCCTTGGCGCCCCCATTGAGGAGGACCTGAGCCTTGTTTCCAACCGCTACGTGAAGGTTGGCCTCAAGTACGTTAATGATCCGGACCTGCCTGAGGGCGCCTTATCCCACGATCTTCGAATACATATGGAGACATACTTACTGAGCGTAGCTAAGGAGAGGTTAGGCAGTGGTACGGTACTACTTATAGATGGACCCGTAACCTATCCCTACACGCATCCCGTGGAGGGTAGTGTGTGGAACGCTGAGCTAGGCGGGCTGAACGAGGACAGAGTTACTATGATGAGTAACCTCATTGAGGAAGGCATAATCCCAGTATGTGTGGTCAAGCGTGTGTGGAGGTCGAGGCGCTTAATTAGGGCGTTAGGGCTAAGCGAGCTTCTGACCGACGTGAAGATGATCATGAATGCCTTAGGATTGAGCGGCGTTCCGGACAAGCCACTCATGATAGGTCCTTGGGAGGTCAGCGGCTCCACTGACACACCACCTAGGGTCATGGCTTACGTGCTGACACCTGTAGCTATGCCGGTCAGGCTATACACGATATTCAGAGTCGAGGTGCTGAAAGCGGTTCAGGAGCTACTGGATGAGGAAGAGTTCCTTGAGCTGGTAGCTGCGATATCATATTCAGCGTCCTCCTACGGGACATACGTCCCGCACAGACTACACGTTGCTGATGCGCTCTCCAAGGAGGTCGTGACGAAGAACGCGTCCGTGCTTGAAGCCATGCTTAGGCTGAAGGGTGTTCCACTCCTCTACGGAGGTGTGACCGTTGAGTGATGACCCATTAAGCACGATACGCGAGTTAATAGCGTCAAGAATAACTGAGGCGAAGAAAAAGGCTGAAAGCATTGGCAGAATCGTCGGCGTGATTAGCCGAAAGAGCCCCTCGAAATTAGCAGGGGATCTGGCAGCTACGGTCGTCGAAATAGACCCAGCAACATACTACGAGTACGGGGGGATACTGGGAGTTGGGAATTACTTAGTTGCAGTGGATCTCAGGACGCTGAAGGCTGTTGGCCTCAGGATAATTGGGGTTCTGCGGGCCGACATTGCCTCGACGCTGGAGTCCTTAGCCCCTATAGGGCTAGGGGAGGATGAGGAGGGATTACTCACTAACGCTCTAATTGAGGTCACCCCGCTCCTGAATGAGGACGGTGTCCCTGTCTCGACGCCGCTGGAGCCGCAGTCCCCGGTTGTCGTACCCCGTAACCCAGAGATACTGCTATCCGTTGCAGGCATACCTAAGGAAGGGGTAACGCTCGGCTACCTTCATACGGGCTCGGCGCCAGTAGCGGGCGGGGTAGTGCCCATGAAGCTACCTAAGCAGGAATTCTTTAAGCACATGCTCGTAATAGGGACCACGGGTTCCGGCAAAACCACCCTAATAAAGAATCTACTATACGTTATTGGGAGGGACTGGAAGGAAGCTAAGGTATTAGTGGTTGACGCTGCCGGTGACTACACGCAGATAGTGCTGCCTCCGCCTTCGTTACCCTCAGATGCTGTCCCCGCAATCTACAGGAGCGCCGAGGAATTCAGGGGTAATTACCCATCATGGATAACGGTTCTATTACCAGTGCGTAGAGAGGACAGGAACCTCAAGCAGCTGGCGCTGAAGTATGTAATGGAGCGCATAGGTAAGGTAGCTAAGGCATTCTATGGTAAGGATCCGATGATTAGTGTTGAGGCACCTGCTCGGGACTTCGAGACCGTAAGGTCTATCCTTGTTCACTGCAACTTAGATGGCTATGAATTCACGGTTGAGGTAGTCCCTATGTCCCTAACATACACGCAGCTACGCGACCACTTAGAGATACTTCCTCTTTTCTCACGGCAGGCTAAGGTGTACTTAAGAAACGTGATTGGGTACTTGGAGCATAAGGTTGGTGCCATAACTAACTTCACGTACCTATACAGATCCCTTCAAGAGAGGTTCGAAGAGATCCTGAAAGTAATGAAGCTACATCGTAGAACCCTTGAGAACATCGAGAGAACGCTGAACTTCATAGCCAGCGCAGATGAAGTCGACGTGAGGATAGAGGGGAACGTAATAGGCGTACCGCCCGCCGGGCGTATCATGGAGAACTATAGAGGCCCAGTAATAGTAGACTTGGACTATGCCGCACTCAGAGGTGCGCACTTCCTAGTCCTTAACCTAATAGCGTACGAGATACTTAGGGAGGTCTACGCATGGAAGAAATCTGCTGGCGCCACTACCCCAACACTCATGATACTTGATGAGGCCCACAGGTTCTTTCCATCAGAAGGAACAAGTAGGGAGGAGGTGGAGATGTTGGCTGATTTCATAGCAAGGATAGCGAGGCTAGGTAGGTCTAGGGGGCTTGGCCTAATATTCTCCACGCATTCCCCCAAGGATGTTCATAAAATAGTGATTCAGCTAACGAACACGAAGGTGATACTCAGGAGCGAACGGGAATTCCTTGAGATGTTGGATGTCTCAAGGGAGTACCTGAGGTTAATGGAGCTCGCACCTGATAGGGTGGCGTTAATAAGGACGTCTGTGGTTCGCTCTGGCTATGCATTATTCAGAACAAGTGAACCTCTACTAGGCCATTTCGACATGGGGCGTCTATCCGTTAAGTAATGCTGTAAGGAACCATGTCTCAGAAACGTTAATGTTTCTCACTAACATTACTTACCTAGATTTGGGGAGGGATATTACTTGGCATGCGGTATAGTTGGGGTTGCCGCTAAGGAGGGTGTATTGCTGAAGCCTCTCGGGAGAGTAATTAGGGAATCGCTGAAGAAGCTTGAGTACCGAGGCTACGACTCGGTGGGGTTTGCGATACTGACTCATGACGGCAGGCTCATTGTGCGTAAGTCTAAGGGCATGATAGATAACGTATCGGCTAAGTTGGGATTCGACAGCTTCGACGGGCTAGTTGGGATAGGCCACACTCGATGGGCAACACACGGGAAGCCGAG
>JAMOOZ010000103.1 GCA_027064885.1 Desulfurococcales archaeon | reverse complement strand
TAACACACCGATTTCCTCGGCAGTGCTGAATATTACGTATTACTTTACAGCGACTGAGAGCGGGTGGGTATTGCTCAGCAGCTATTATGCTTATGTAGCCCTAGCGGAACCCGGAGGTAGTGTCGTGTGGTCAGACACGCTTACACTAGCCGAGAATGCATGGGTCAACGCCTCCTTCCCAATCCCTACGTCAGCGTTAACCCCAGGTGAAACTTACACCCTCATGGTAGGCGTGTATGCTGAGGCAACCCTATTTAACTTCGGTCTCTTGAGGAGTACCGTCACCCTTTACTACCTACTTGACTCTGCTAGGTTCTACGTCCTCCCCGAATACCCTTCATACGCCAACGACTTCCTTAAGGCCAATGTTACTAGCGGTAATTACTTAGTAAGCCTTTCAGTAGACTCCATTCAATCATCAGGTAGTGTTAACGCAACGATCACCTTAACTAACCTAACAGGAAGCACTTCCTCACCCATAGTAGTTGTCAATAGCGCGTTGCTGAACTCTGAAACCTCCTCCATAAGAGTGACTACTCCACCCCCAGGTTACTTGCCACTATCCATTCATGCCTCAACATCAATGCTTCCCGGCTCCAGGCTCAATTTAATCCTCACGCTCCAGTACGGTACTGGCGGGGTGACCGTTAAGTACCGCATAAACTTAACGATAACGGATCCGGAGCCCGGGAAGCGATTCAGTAAACTACGTAGACCTACTCAGAGGGTTTTGGAGTCCATTGACCCAAAGCTAATTAAGTTAGCGGTGACTACGCATGAGGCCCTACCCTTGCAGAGGTGGCCGCCCTGACATTAGTGAAGCACACATCAATCCTAGGGGCCGTGGTACTAGTCATCATTATAGTTCTCTTCTTAGGTAGGGCTGTCGGGTTCCCCGCAGCAGTGATGATCGTGTCAGGGCGCTCGATGGAGCCCGCACTGAAGGTGGGTGACCTAGTACTGTGTGTGAGGTCATCCTTCAAGGTCGACGACATAGTCGTGTGGTGTGTGGGGCCAACGTACTGCGTAATCCATAGGGTCATCGAGGTCACGGGCAACAGTGTTGTCACTAAAGGCGATAATAACCCGGCACCCGATCCGCCCATACCAAAGTCCTTCGTTAAGTATAAGGCTGTCTTAGTAGTGCCTAGGTACTTGTGGGTGTCGGTAGTTCTTGCGGTCTTCGCTGCCTACGCATACGCTAATAGGAGGTACTTACTTAAGAGGAAACTCCTTCCAGGTGAGGTGCTGTCGCTAGTACTCATCACGTTCATAGTATTTAATGCGGCTATAGCCCTCCTTGCCCCGACGTACTACCCTGCTAGGAAAGCAGGTATTTCAGTACCGCAGATCGGCTTAGCGAGGATCAGAGTACTGAATAATGCCTCAGTCCTACTGTCCTACAGGGTTCACGGCACCTACTTAATCAATACCACCTCATGTAGGGCCTGGATTAGAGGAGAACTTAATAACAGCGTAGACTGCACGGCAAAAGTTGTTGGCCCCTCCGAAATACTGGTGAGCATTCCCGTCAAGTTTCTCGAGCAGATGTTCAGGGCGGGGGAAAGATCTCTCGTGCTAAGGTTATCGATGCAGATACTCTTCGGTAAGGTCCTAGGGAGGTACTACGTGTACGTGCCGTGGAGGGAGCTTAACGTCAGTGCCGTGAACGGTGCCTTAGTAGTACGCAATCCTAACCCAGTACCTTTAGTGGTTAACATAACGTTTTACCTAGCCAACAAGCCCGGCATAGCGAACGTAACCACTAAAACAGTAATAATAAGTGCCGGCGGTGAGGTAGAGTTCAACTTAAGCAAGTACAAATACGCACGCGCTAACGTAGAGTACCTCTTCTTAGGTAAGAAAGTTACTAGGCATATTAGGGTGAGGCCGTAATGCAGCACGATAACGCTTCGGGAGGTACTCGCAGATCGCTGAGGCTTGCCGTAATCGCGGTGACGATTTACGGCGTGATCGCAAATACGGCCATCCTAGCAACGCTACTCGCTCCGCTTTACACGCTTTCGGGACCCATTCACGGTTACGTAGGGGTCGTAAGCTACAGTATAGTGGCTTTCGGTAAAGAATACCTCAGCCCCGCCCTTGACCTAGCCTCATTCCTGTCAATAATAGTGATAACTTCATCGACACTGAACATCATAGCCGGCGTAGCTACTTTCTACCTCGTCGCCAGAGGGAATAGGTTAAGCATAACTGTTCTTGAGGCATTAACGGCTTCAGCATTAACGCTTCTCGTATCTTTAGGGACGCTGTACGCCATAAGGAGGGTCATTGATTACGAACTACTTCACTTAACCTCAAGCTTTAGCTACGACTCAACAGCGGGTAAGGTACTCATAGAGCGCGTGTCCCTCCACCCACTGCCAGCATCCATAATGCTTCAAGGGCTTAACTACGCGTTCATAACGGTACCCTACATAGTTGCTACCGTCGCTACGTATATGAAAGTCCTAAAGGAAACATACTAGAGCAAGCATAAAATGAACCATGGTAATGAAAGAAAGAGCTAA
>JAMOOZ010000102.1 GCA_027064885.1 Desulfurococcales archaeon | reverse complement strand
AAAGGTGAAAAGTATGCCGGCGAGGCAAGTGAAATAGAACCTGAAACCCTGTGCCTACAATCAGTTGGAGGGCTATGATACTTTTCGAAGTATAATGCCTGACAGCGTGCCTATAGAAGAATGATCCGACGAGTTGTTGTATATAGCAAGGTTAAGCCGGTGAATGGCGGAGCCGTAGCGAAAGCGAGTCTGAATAGGGCGATAGTTGTGTATAGCAGACCCGAAACTAGGTGAGCTACCCTTGGCCAGGATGAAGCTTTGGTAACACAAAGTGGAGGTCCGAACACCTCAACGTTGAAAAGTTGAGTGATGAGCTGTGGGTAGGGGTGAAAAGCCAATCGAACCTAGAGATAGCTGGTTCTCTCCGAAATAGCTTTAGGGCTAGCCTTGATTAAGAGTCTTATGGGGGTAAAGCACTGAATGGGCTAGGGGGCATACCAGCTTACCAACCCCAATCAAACTCTGAATACCATAAGATGTTTATCAGGAGTCAGGCGCAGAGAGATAAGTTTCTGTGTCTCGAGGGAAACAACCCAGACCGTCGGTTAAGGTCCTTAAGTATACGCTAAGTGGGAAAGGATGTGGAGATCCACAGACAGCCAGGAGGTTGGCTTAGAAGCAGCCATTCCTTTAAAGAGTGCGTAATAGCTCACTGGTCGAGGGTTTCCGCGCCGAAAATGTAACGGGGCTAAAGCGTATCACCGAAGCCACGGGTTTAGTAGAATTTCGGTTCTATTAAGCGGTAGGAGAGCGTTCTGTGCGTAGGAAGAAGCTGTACCGCGAGGAGCAGTGGACGAAGCAGAAGTGAGAATGTCGGAACGAGTAGCGATAAGACAGGTGAGAAACCTGTTCGCCGAAAACCTAAGGTTTCCTGGGGAAGGTTAATCCTCCCAGGGTTAGTCGGTCCTAAGCTGAGGCCAAGCAGGCGTAGGTGAAGGGAAACAGGTTAATATTCCGTACCATGAATATATTGATTTATCGATGGAGTGACGCAGGAGGGTATACCCGCACGGTTTGATAGGCCGTGTCGAAGCGTGTAGGCTTGTATGTAGGCAAATCCGCATACTTTACGGCTGAGGCGTATAAGACGACCGAAATTAGTAGGTTGATGGAGTAGGTCCCATGCTGCCAAGAAAAACTTCTAAGAGAGATATGTTCGTGACCGTACCGCAAACCGACACAGGTAGGTAGGGAGAAAATCCTAAGGCGCTCGAAAGAACCCACGTTAAGGAATTCGGCAAATTAACTCCGTAACTTCGGGAGAAGGAGTGCTCCGTGTAGGGTGACTGGAATACAAAGTGTAAACGATGTAACGAAGGGTAGCCCGAGGGAGTCGCAGAGAATAGGCTCAGGCGACTGTTTATCAAAAACATAGGACTATGCTAAAGCGAATAGCCGACGTATATGGTCTGACACCTGCCCAATGCTGGAAGGTTACGAGGAGGGGTTAGGATATTCGTATCCGAAGCTCTGAATTTAAGCCCCAGTGAATGGCGGCCGTAACTATAACGGTCCTAAGGTAGCGAAATCCCTTGTCAGGTAAGTTCTGACCCGCATGAATGGTGTAACGGTCTGAGCACTGTCTCAACGTGGGATTCGGCGAAACTGTGCACCGGGTGAAGACGCCCGGTATCCGCATCAGGACAAAAAGACCCCGTGGAGCTTTACTGTAGCTTGATATTGGATTTTGGCCTGTTATGTAGAGAATAGGTGGGAGACTATGAAACTGGGGCGCTAGCTTCGGTGGAGTCGTCCGTGGAATACCACCCTTATCAGTCTGGAATTCTAACTTAGGCCCTTTGATCAGGGTTGAGGACAGTGTCAGGTGGGCAGTTTGACTGGGGCGGTCGCCTCCAAAAGAGTAACGGAGGCGTTCAAAGGTTCCCTCAGCGTGATTGGAAACCACGCGTAGAGTGTAAAGGTATAAGGGAGCTTGACTGTGAGACAGACGAGTCGAGCAGGGACGAAAGTCGGACTTAGTGATCCGGTGGTACCGAATGGAAGGGCCATCGCTCAACGGATAAAAGCTACCCCGGGGATAACAGGCTTATCTCCCCCAAGAGTTCATATCGACGGGGAGGTTTGGCACCTCGATGTCGGCTCATCGCATCCTGGGGCTGGAGTAGGTCCCAAGGGTTGGGCTGTTCGCCCATTAAAGCGGTACGCGAGCTGGGTTCAGAACGTCGTGAGACAGTTCGGTCTCTATCCGATGCGGACGTAGGATGATTGCGGGGCTCTGCTCTTAGTACGAGAGGACCGGAGTGGACAGAGCGATGGTGAACCAGTTGTCTTGTCAGAGGCACCGCTGGGTAGCTAACTCTGGATGGGATAACCGCTGAAGGCATCTAAGTGGGAAACCCACCTCAAGATAAATCATCCCAATCGATAGTAATACGATATAAGGAACCATGTAGACTACGTGGAGATAGGCCAGAGATGTAAGCGTCGCGAGGCGTTCAGTTGACTGGTACTAATATTCCGAGGATTTACCCTAAGCCATACGTAAGTATGTATATCGTTCAGATGCAAGTATGAGAATACAAATCAATTCTCTTTTCAGATTAAGATGT
>JAMOOZ010000101.1 GCA_027064885.1 Desulfurococcales archaeon | reverse complement strand
GAGGTCAAGCTAGACCCCGCCAACCCGCTGTCCTTCGGCCCGCTAGACCTCTACGACTACTACTTCGAACATAAGGTGCCTCAGGTCGAGGCCCTCAAGAAGGCTAAGGAGGTCGTCAAGCGCGTTAATGAGGAGTGGTACGAGCTAACCGGCAGGAAGTACGGTGACGGAGTAATTGACGCGTGGGGTGTTGAGGACGCCGACATAATCGTGACGGTGCTTGGAAGCACCGCGGGAACCGTGAGGCACGTAGCCAAGCAACTCAGGAAGGAGGGAGTGAAGGTGGGGGTGCTGAGGATAAGGCTATACAGACCATTCCCGTTCGAGGAGGTCGCTAACGCCATTAAGGGGGCTAAGGTCGTCGGCGTGATGGACCGCGCGTTAAGCTTCGGGTCATTCGGCCCATCATACCTGGACATCGCCGCAACCCTCTACAGCATGAAGGAGCGCCCACTACTCGTGAACTACGTGTACGGCCTAGGGGGTAGGGACGTCCCGCCATCACTCGTAAGGAAGATGTTCGAGGACCTAATCGAGATCGAGAAGAAGGGAGAGGTGAAGGAACCGCTCAAGCTCCTAGGTGTTAGGGAGTGAGGAGGTGATCACGCATGTCTGAAGGCAAGACCCAAACCCCGTACAAGCTCATTAAGTTCGAACCCGGCAAGAAGTACGACTTACCACTGATACTGAACCCGAAGAAGCTGGCTGAAGAAAGACAGTCAATGGTACTGCCCGGCCACAGGCTGTGTGCCGGGTGTGCCGCCCCGATAGTCGTTAAGCTACTGAGCTTCGCGATAAGGGGACCAACGATAATTGTTAACGCCACAGGCTGCCTTGAGGTAGCCACGACGATATTCCCGTACACGAGCTGGGCCGTCCCATGGCTACACGTAGCCTTTGAGAACGCCGCCAGCGCCGCCTCAGGCGTTGAGGCAGCGATCAAGGCGCTGAAGAAGTCAGGCAGGCTACCCTACGACCGCGTGGATGTGGTGGCGATAGGCGGTGACGGAGGCACCTTCGACATAGGTTTCCAAGCACTCAGCGGCATGGCTGAAAGAGGCCATGACATAATGTACGTGCTGTACGACAACGAAGCCTACATGAACACAGGCATCCAGCGCTCAGGAGGTACCCCACCATTCGCTTGGACAACCACGAGCCCCGTAGGTAAGGTGCTCCCCGGCAAGACGCAGTGGAAGAAGCCAATAGCCGACATAATGGTGGCGCACCGCATACCGTACGTCGCGACCGCCTCACCAGCATACTGGGTTGACGCAGTGCAGAAGTTCAGGAAAGGCTTAGAGGTGGATGGGCCGTCATTCATCCACATACTGAGCCCGTGTGACAGGGGATGGAGGTTCGACACATCACTAACGATCGAGATAGCTAGGCGCGCGGTAGACACCTGCTACTTCCCGCTATGGGAGTACGTGCTCGGCAAGGGATACATGCTCACCGCAAGGTCATTACAGATAGCTAGGAAACCTGAACTCAAGCAGCCCATCGAGAAGTTCCTCGAGGTGCAGGGCAGGTTCAGGCACCTACTGAAGCCCGAGAACAAGGAGCTAGTGAAGAAGCTGCAGGAGTACGTGGACGCCGTCTGGGAGGACCTACTCGAGAGGGCAGTTAACGCACCAAGGTAAAAAGAAGGCTTTTCCCTCCCCACAATCCTCCCCTTCTTACCACTTACCTCTGAATCACCCTAATGAATTCCTTTAACCCGTAAGCCCGGACTCCATGCTTCGATGCGTTCACCAATATGTCTTTATCGTTACTAGCTACCGGGACACCCAGCTCCGCCGCCAGCTCAAGATAGGAGGCATCATACACAGTTACGGAATCATTAAGTGCCGCCTCCATTAACTTCTCAATATTCATTTCTGCTAACCTATGGATCACGGCGTACTCAGAGAGCTTAACCGCTAAGCGACAGAGGGTCACGGCATCCTCGGCGGGTAACTTACCTAGCTTAAGGCTCTCTTTCCAGAACGCGTTGCAGACCTCATAGGGTGTGAGGTCAAGCATATGGAACTCGTAACGCCTCATAACGTCCCTTAACTCCCTCCCCAGAATTATCATTAAGGGAGCGAAGACACTCGCGTCAACTACGTAGGCCTTACTCACCTCGCCCACCGCTCCTCATCGATTATCCTAGATAGTTCCTCCGGGTCCAGCTTACCGGATAGCTTCCTTCTAATCCTCTCTAGCTCCTCATCGATCTCCCTCTCCTCAAGCTTCCTAAGCTCCTCGAGTAAGGCCTTCCTAACGACCTCCGCTATGTCCACACCGTATTCCCTGAGCTTCTCCTTAACCCACTTAGGCACCCTAACACTAATGACGGTACTCAACGTTCTCCCCTGTATACACTCTGTAAACAAAATTAAAACCAATTGCCCGGAGAAGTGAGGGCCCCGGGCGCCTAACGATCTTCGTGACGAGGACGCGCGGCCCGTTCTGGTTCATAGCGCCCGGCAAGTGGTTACTCATAATGGCGGTGGCTACGAAGGTGACCGCCGACCATAGCGATCATCGGTGCTGGCCTGATGTACCTGCTATCACCGTTCTTCGCCGTCCTGATCTTGGGC
>JAMOOZ010000100.1 GCA_027064885.1 Desulfurococcales archaeon | reverse complement strand
AACTAAGGTCAACCTCCTCCAATGGGGCATAACATCACTAATAGCCGCGTTAGTCGGCGTGGCGGCCGGAGGGGCACTAGGTTTAGGGGCGACGTCAACGATCATCGGGTCGGGAGCGCAGTCGATGATCCTGTCCCTAATGGTGGGTGGTACGGGTGTTGACCCAACGCTAGGGGTAGTGAGGGCAACGGTGCCCTTATGGGGCGTGACGCTCATAAGCGTGGCCACCCTTCTCCTAATGTTCGTTCCCGCCTTAGTCTCCATACGCGCGTACCGTGGCGTACTTAAAGAGAGGTTTATTGAGGTGAGATAAGGTGGGTGCCGTTAAGGCTGGACCTCAGCCCAGGTCGGGTGTCAGGGTTGAGGTAAGGAACCTAGTTAAGATATACAGGTATAAGGGAGGGGAGGTACAGGCGCTAAAGGGGATCACGGCAACCTTCCCGCCGGGAGTGATGACGTGCGTGATGGGCCCTTCAGGCTCAGGCAAGACAACCCTCCTGAACCTCATCGGCGGCGTCGACATCCCCACAGGCGGTGAGGTGCGCGTAGGTAGTGTCTTGGTCCACATGCTTAGGGGCGAGCACCTAGACAGGTTCAGGTTAGATAACATAGGGTTCGTGTTCCAAGCCCTCAACCTCATACCTTCACTCACAGCCCTAGAGAACGTGACCCTCCCCATGACCATGGCGGGGATTAGCGGGGGCAAGGCAAGGACTAGGGCGCTAGAGCTACTTAAGCTAGTTGGGCTTGAGGGGAAGGAGAGCAGGTACCCGGAGGAGCTAAGCGGTGGCGAGCAGCAGAGGGTAGCAATAGCCGTGGCCCTAGCCAATAACCCCCCAGTAATACTTGCTGATGAGCCTACGGCCGAGTTAGACGCCGAGAACGCACGCGTAGTCACTAACCTCCTACTAAGGCTAGCGAGGGAGGAGGGGAAGACCGTGATACTCTCGACGCATGACCCCAGAGTAGCTGTTAAGGCGGACAGGATCCTCAGGCTGGAGGACGGAAGGCTCATCGGTGAGTACCGCCCACTAGATCTCGAGTCAATGGGGACCAAGGAAGGCACGACGCAGGTGGGCTTAGCGGAGATCGTGAAGACGAAGATCGCCGTCATAGATAGGGAGATTGATGAGCTAACAGCATCATTCAGGAGAGGCGAGGTCAGCCTCGAGGAGTTCTACGCTAGGTTAACGAGGCTTAAGGCGGTTAGAGAGGCGTTAAGGGAGCTCCTGACCTCAATAGGTACTGAGTAAACTTTTTAACTGAGATCCTTGTAAGGAAACAAGTGTTTTATTCACTGAAAGGAGATAAAAGAGAATGGTGAGAACGTCAATCTTATAACGTTAATGTGTTAAAATATCGTAAGGTGCAGAATAGTGCAGACTAGGACATCCTTCGGGTGGAAGCACGCGGTAGCACTACTGGCGATAGCAGCGGTAGCGTCCGTAGCCTTCGCCAGTGTCTTCGTGTACTATCCTGGCACCGTAACGGCCTACTACCAAAGACCACCAGTTGTATGGAGTAGCGACAGTAACACTAACGCGACGGATCTAGAGGGGCAGGAGATCAAGGTAATTACCGGCTCTAACGCTACCACGTTATCTGTAGAGGTTCACCCAACCTACGAGTACACGTATTACAAGGGCATCGCGAAAATATCTAACGTAGGTACCCGGAGCTATAACGTATATATAAGGATAATAGAGTCTGCTGACTTCGGCGACATTTCTGGAGCTAGTGTTGAATTAATACTTCACACATCAAACAGCGTTCAGGTACTTGACATGACTGAGAGTGAGGGCAAAACCTACGGTCCCTTCCTCCTCAACAGCGGTGAGGACATCAGCGTTGATATACAGTACTACCTACCGAGCGGGGTGAAGCTACCGAGTTCAGTCACATTCCAAATACAGCTGATCTACACGCCTGGCTCCGAGACGCCGCCATCAACAGTGTGAAGGTGAGGAGGATGCAGGAAAGAAACAGTAGGAGAGCCCCTTTTTAACGCGTGCCCGGCCAGAAATCCTCAAGTACTCCTGGGTACTGCTACTGCCTGCACTACTCCTCCCTTTCCTTAGCGTGGCGTACACCTCTACATTCGTGTTTTATAACTCAGAATTCACGGCCATACCCGTGCGTCCGCCACTCTACTTTCTTTATACCTCCGTGCCTCAAACCTCGGTAATGTTGGGTCCTAACGCCACATACGCTAATGTAGTGATCAAAGCCGTTAGGGATTACTCCGAACTCACATTTAACGGGGGCTTCGACGCAGGTCCTGACGACTGGTTCCTTGGGTGGGGAGGGAACTTAACAGACGTGGGTGGGTACTGGTTCTCAAGCATTCTGGGAAGGAGTGGAGTAGTGCTACTTAATGGTACTTTATATAGCTCACGCAGGGGGATGAGGACGGTGTACGGGGAGATATTCATACTGCAGAACATTACTGTTCCTAACACACCGATTTCCTCGGCAGTGCTGAATATTACGTATTACTTTACAGCGACTGAGAGCGGGTGGGTATTGCTCAGCAGCTATTATGCTTATGTAGCCCTAGCGGAACCCGGAGGTAGTGTCGTATGGTCAGACACGCTTACACTAG
>JAMOOZ010000099.1 GCA_027064885.1 Desulfurococcales archaeon | reverse complement strand
GAGTACCCTGCCCCTCGGTATCCCCGAGATCTCCGCAAGTGTCTGGTTATCGGCTATTGCCCTAATCGCCTTACCTATCCTTGTCTTCATGAGTATGAGGTATAGTGCCGTGGCGATTATCGCTGACGCGACGACAGTATCTATTAGGTAGCCATCGATCGTTATGCCACCTAATGACACGCTCGGGAAGCCCTCTGTATGTACCAGGACAGAGAGGGTGTTCGTCCTGAGGACTATGAAGAGCTTGTCAAGGATTGTGTAAATGAGGTATTTGTAGAATATCCAGAGTCCGAGGGACGCGACCATAATGATTAGTACGTCACTCCCCCGACGCCGAAGAGGCTCGAAGACCGCGACGTTGTCGAGCACAGCCAATGCGCCGCCCAAGAGGAAAGACGCGCCTATGGCTACCCAGACGTTCGTGACACCGACCAGACCTAATAAAGCAACTGTGTACGCCCCCAGCGTGATGAATATAACGTGGACGAAGTTAATGATCTGCGTTACTCTGTAGCTCAAGGTTAGGGGTATAGCTATCACCATGTACGCTAGGCCCATCTGCACTGTGTTCAGTACCTCGGACACGCCCACCATGATACATCACCTATTCTTAGTTCGTACGGTTTCGTGAGATACGGGTAGGGTTTTGCTGGGTATTAGGTCTGGAAACAGAAAAAGAGATACTGTGGTTAGGCATGTCACGGCTTCTCAGTGAAGGTTAGGGAGCCACCTGAGTAGGTGCCGATGTCGACGTACTTGTACTCACCACCGACCTGCTTCACTGTCCAGATTGAGTAATCCTGGAAAGCTCTGTCACCGTTCTCGTCGAGGATGCACCAGCCGCTAGCGCCGTAGAAGTGCTTCGCGACCTCCGGGAGAGCGCCCTTTATGGCCTCGCCGTCGTAGGTGCCTGCCTTAACTATGGCCCAGCCCGCTAGGAACACTGCGTCATAGAGCTTCTCAGAGAATACTGGCGGGTCAGTGCCGGTCAGATCCTCGAACTTCTTCTTGAACTCTTCGTAAAGCGGGTTCGATATGAAGACTGGCCTGGTTCCCATAAAGTCGATGCTGTCTAGCCACTCCGCTAGCGAGGGCTGAAGTAGCTCAGATGCCCCATGAATGCCCTCACCGCTGAACCACCTGACCTTAGACAGTACTGGGTCGTCCTTAGCGTGCGAGAGGATATTGGCACCGTCGGTGTCGAACGAGATCAGCACAACGGCCTCAGCGCCCTCGCTCTGCACCT
This sequence comes from Desulfurococcales archaeon, assembly GCA_027064885.1. Taxonomy (GTDB): domain Archaea; phylum Thermoproteota; class Thermoprotei_A; order Sulfolobales; family NBVN01; genus WAOL01. Next base: position 1,356 of record JAMOOZ010000099.1, on the reverse strand, counting down.
TGGAGGAGAGTGAGGCTACCTCTGAGGCGAAGTCGGCTAGGTTGCTGGAGTAGGAGAGGAGGATCGCCTCACCGCCTAGGGCCTCAAACTCCTTTTCGAAGAAGTCGGCGAACGCTGTGCCGTACTCGTCGTCCCTGTAGAAGACTACCACCTTTTTTATGCCCTCGTGGTTGATGAGCGCTGCCAGTGCTTTCGCTTGGAGGGCGTCGCTGCCGGTGTTCCTAAAGATATAGTCGTTCGGGATCGCCAGTGTCGGGGCAGTGGAGGACGGCGAGATTATGACTATGTGGTTGGAGTCAGCGTATGACTTGACTGCCTTGACCTGAGAGCTACCAGCGGGCCCTATCACTACCTTGATGCCCTGTTGGGCAAATGTCTGTACGTTCTGGAGTGCCTTTTCCTCTGTTGTGCCGTCATCGAGCATGACGGCCTCGAACCTGTATGGCAGATGGTATGACTTCATCATGTTGTTGAGGTCGTCGACCGCCATGTAAGCTACCTTCTCCCACAGCTTACCAATCGATGAGAGCTGACCGGATAGTGGGAGACTGAACCCTATCTTGTACGTCACGGTTTGCTGCTCTTCTTGTGTAGTTGCCTGCCCCCTACCAGTGAGGGCAGTTGCTCCATACCCGATCGCGGCCCCGATGATCAGGCCGAGGATTAGTAGGCCGATTACCTTAGTGTCCAGCGCCATATTCATCACCCTTGAGTTCTTGACATATTGGCTTGGGCGTTCATTATATAATTTTTATTAACTAATCTAGGTTAACCACCGATTATTGAGTTGAACATAGAGAACTGAAAATAAACATTTCTACTATAAAGCTATTGACTAAAATACATTTATCTAAAGCAGTTCTTACAGTTAATTCTTTACCGTATTCCTGGGAAAAATTTGTTGCGCATTAGACTCGTTTGCAAAAAGTCCTAATGTCTTTTCTCGGTAGCAAGCCTCTCTTCAAAGTATTTACGGAGTCCCTCGTCGCCCATGGTCCTGTACTCCTCGGCTAGGACATCCCTCTCCTCTGGGTACTTTATGAAGTAGTACACTGAGTAAGAGCATATTGGAACGACTTTCAACCCCTTCTTTCTAGCATCCTCGACAGCTTTCTTTACTAGTGCCTTCGCTATCCCTTTTCCCCTATGCTGCGGTGGTGTGTATGTCTCCACTAACTCCATCACACCCTTGTCCGGATCCTCCCTAACTGCGAGGTATGCTTTGGAGCCATCCTCAAACCTGACGAAGTAAACGCTCCCCCTTCTTTCGACAACGACCTCGTTGCTCATTTAGCTGTCCCTTACTGCTTTAACGGAGTTAAATATAAGGGTGTCATTCAAGCAAGCTCGATAATA
>JAMOOZ010000098.1 GCA_027064885.1 Desulfurococcales archaeon | reverse complement strand
CGCTACCGAAGTACACGGCGGTTATATCATTCTTTTTGACCCCATAAAGCGTTATCTTGATAATATCGCCTAGAGCCTCCTCTTTCGGCCCGCTTAGTACCTTAATACCACAATATTTGCAGCCCGTGTATTGCTCACAAACGGTAGCAACTACCCTGCCATACTCTGGGTGCTTAGCAGTTACTATCCACTTAGTAGTTATGCCAGTTACCTTTGCCCAGTATGATGATGCACCTATCACTACTAGTAGAGTGTACTCGTACTTGAAGGTGTCTTTACCCCTCAGGTAGTGAGCACCGAACTTAGCGCCTTGTGGTAACTGCACCATGAAGGTTACGTTACCATCCTTACCAACATCTACGATGTTTTCAGAGAATGCCAAATTATCCTCTGCCCACACTACCGGTAATGCGACATTCTCGTCCCAGTATATGTGGAGCTTGTTGGTGACGCCCTGGTAGGTGCCGGGCGCGTAACCGTAAGCAGCGATCATCACCTTGTCGCCAGGCTTTATCACGGTTGTGTTAATCACCTCTAAGTACGGCCTAACTATGTAAGCCGCGGTTGGGAATATCTGCCATATTATTCCCCTGTACACGGTTATCGTCAGGTTAGTGGTGTTGTATGTACTGCTGTATAGGTCTAGGTCAGCATTGAAGTATATGTCAGTCTCGTAACTACCGTCAACTATCTTATATGGCTCTGACAGGTAGACGGTGCTGGTGGCGTTATCTAGCACTAGCTTCACAGTACTGTTGCTCGGCGTTATGACTATGTTCTTCACTACACCAGTGTCAGTGTTATTGTAGGTTATCAGTAGCTCTGAGCCAGGCGTGTACATTATGAACTTCCTCTGGTAGATGAAGAGGTTACCGACATTCAGCGTGTAGTTGCCCCAGTACTTCGCTAGGAACTGGCTGTTTGACGGGGCAGTGCTCACGTTAGCACCGGCATCTGAGTCGAAGGTGCCGCTCAGATTGAACGCGTACCACGCAGTGAAGTAATCTGGCTCGTACGTTGTGTCGACAGGTACGTTCGGTACTAGTTGGTGATCAATTAGTACCATGGGTGTTGCGGTCGCATTATACAGGTCGAAGGTTATGTTAGCAACACTCCCGCCGTAGCCAGTTATGTTCACTACTAGGTAGTATAGTGTGCCCTGGAAGGTGAACTCACCAACTACTCTATATGAGTTAACAGTTTTCTGCACTATCTGTACGTACTCGGTGGTGCCGTTCACGTGTAAGGTTGTGTTCACCGTTACAGCTAAACCGTCACTCACCGAGTTCTTAGCCTCCCATAAATGGGTAGTCGCGTTGATTAGGAATACGTTGTTTGTCCTGTTATCATAGTAAGTACCTGCAGACGACCATGTTACATTAATGTAGTACATGCCAGCGGTCATGTTGGTTTCAGGTACTAAGTGTACGTCAGCGTTCGGGTCGGTTGTTACGTCGAAAGTACCGTCGGGGCCTACTGTAACTTTGTTAGTCACATCGTTTATTGCGTCGTAGATGCCTGTGAACACGTACTTTATGCCAGTAAAGTTTTGGTTCACGAACTCTATTGTGGAAAGTACGGCATTAGCGTCGAATCCGTAGCCCCTAATTCTTATTGCATCAGTCCATTTCCCGTGACCAGCGCTGGGAGTGACGGCAACTATCGGGTTAATTGTTAATGAGCCGGCCTCCTCTGTGCTATCTAGAGAGGTGCCAGTTGTTATTATCACTGAGTAAGTGCCTCTTGGTAGGTAGGGTGAGGCAGTCATAGTACTCGCGTCTAGTAGGTCTCCGAAGGAGAGTCCCGTGATGCTTATCACACCGTAGTCGTCAGCCATTATACCCGCAGTAGTTACGTCCCAGACCTTATTTATGGTCGTGTCGCTTACATTAACGTAATTGGCTGATGTACCGATAGGGAATCCATAACCCGTTACTGATATTGTGGCGTTAGTTACGTTACCTGTGGCCGAACTCACAACTACGTTCGTAGTTACTGGAGGGGTAATCTCTACGACAGGTATTACGTTAACTGCGACTGAACCTATAAAGGATCCTCCTACCTCGACGTCTATTGTGAAAGTGGAGCTTGTAAGGCCAAGCAACTTCTTTGGTAATGTTGAGGTAATGTTGTAAGTTCCTGGGGTAACTATTACTCTCTGCAGGCTCCTCCATACAGTGCCGTTAGGTGCTGTCAGGTTCACCTCAACGAGCGTGTTGCCTGTAGGTACATTTATCGCTACCCATACCGGGCCTCCGGGGGTGGCGCTTGTGCTTGCACCCACTATATTGGCTTGAGCTCTCACGATGTTTATTGTGCCTGCCGGTATTATGGGTGCGAGTATGAGTACTAGTGCTAGCATGGCGATTAGTTTAGCATGTACTCTATTCATCCTATTATTCACCTCAAGTTTTATCTTGAGGGTTTGCGGTTTAAATAGGTTAAGCCTCATTGAGGGTAAGACAGGTGTCGTAAGTTTGAGTGTTAACTGGTTTTTATGGATTCTAGTTTATTTTTATGATGCGTTAGGCGTGAATAATATGCGTGTGTCCTGTTAGTGAGGTTAATTTGTCTTTAAGGACACCGTCCATGAGGTTCATTGATCTGTCGACGTACTCTAGGATCCTTGGGTCGTGGGTCACTATAAGTACTGTTGTTCCGAAGTCCTTTCTTATTCTCTTGAACATCTCGGCTACTTTAATGGCGTTCTCCCAGTCCAGGTTGGCTGTTGGTTCGTCTGCTAGGAGGACTGAGGGTGTCGTTACTAGGGCTCGCGCTATGGCTACTCGTTGCCTCTCACCGCCACTTAGTCGTGCGGGGTAGGAGTTGGCTTTCGATAATAGACCCATATACTCGAGGGCCTCCCGTATCTTAGCTTCCCTTTCCTCCTTAGGAATGCCAGCTATTAACAGTGGTAACTCAACGTTCTCCCTGACGGTTAAGTTTTCCACTAACCCGTAATCCTGGGGTATGTAACTAACTACGGTGTTCCTTATCATTGCTAGGCCTAAGTCGTCCAGCATATTCAGGTTGTAGCCATCCACTATTACCTCTCCACGGTCAGGGCGTTCGAGACCGGCGATTATCTTGAGTAGCGTGGTTTTCCCGGAACCGCTAGGTCCGTGAATACCAGCAATCTCCTCACGGTAAAAAACCGCTGAAACATTCCTTAATACAGTTATTATGGAGTCACCTTCCTTGTAACTCTTCCAAACGTTCCTCAGCACAACTACGGCATCAACCATTACTTTCGGCACCACTGTAACCTTGTTCTACGAGGCATTATTAACATGCTATTGGAACACGAGTACATACGTTCCATTACCGCACATACATTACCATGAAAGTTGAGAATCCCTTCTTGGTGATATGTAACATGAGGGTCATTACAGTTAGCGAAGAAGCTAGTGAGAGAATAAATACTAGAGTAGCCCAAATGATGCCCATGGTTACGTACGGTGCTTCATAGATCGCTGAAAGCACTACGGGAGGCACTAACATATACGATTTTACCTGCCTTGGCGTGGCCCCAACCATATAGAGAGCTCTAAGCATCGAGTAATGAGCCCTAAAGTCTATTATTAGAGATGATGTAGACGCAGGTAACACTACCCCTACTAACACCAGGTCAGGAACCTTGCTTCCTGCTACCTTAATGAGTATGGCTAGCATTAAGGCCGCCACAAGGCATACCTTTAGTCCGTGACCCCTCCACATCTGTTTCAATGCCAGCATTAGTGCTGCAATAATTCCCACGACCTTAACCTCCCAACAACTCTTGAGAGAAGTAATGCTAACACATTATTCATTATTGCTTCCGACACCTCCTCTATACCCCATATCATGCAGGATACGTTAACGCAGGTCCCTCCATCAGCGTTTGTGACTAGTACATTCATATCCGCACCTACACCCCAAGATTCAACATAGGCGAGCCGGGCATGAATTACGGCTTCATTACCTTGAACCCTTGACTCAAACTCCAGTAGCTCAAAGAACTCGTTTCCCCGTAGGCTCTCCAAGATCTCTTGAACTGCTGTAGCAATCTCCTTTCTCCTTAAGAATATGATGTATCGTTGTGAAGGCGGAGAATACACGTCAGTCCTTAGCTTGGGCGGCTTAGACTTTACGCTCAGGTACATGAACATCAATGCCCAAGTAATTACCGTGGAAACCAATGAGTTGAAGGCTGAAACCCCTCCTAAGTAATGATATAGGTAGAGAACGACGGCAACTCCAGGAACTAACACCACCAGCACGGTGTACGCGGTATTTATTATTGAGGCTCCCCAAGGAGGCATTCCTTGAATGCTTAACTTAAGGTAGAGGTTCTTAAGACTTGGAAGAAGTGCGGAAGCGGTTGCTAAGCATAGCACCGTAGCCGTTACTGACGAGAGGATAGCAACAAACATTGACTCGGTTGTGGGAATCTGCACCGTGCTTATTACATAGAGCTTCCTCCCATCTAGGAACCATACCCTGCTGACATCGGCATTCCTCACTAACCGCATGAGTACACGAATATTGAAAGACTTACCTTTACTGACCATAAGTATGTCGGTAATGATGTCTCTGGGCATGCCCATCAATGAATTAATCTCGTTAATTTCACCCACTAACACGTACTTGGGGGGCGGCGTGACAGGCTTCGTGCCTATGTAGGACTGCACTGGAAGGAGAGGCACACCAGGTATGATCTCAGCCTTTACTAAGGTATCGTCGGGAACCCTCCTAACAACCACGCTGAACTCCTTATCACTGGGAACAGTTACTGTAGCATTAACTCCGCCTGTTGAGCTGATTCCTGGGTAGAAAAACTCGTGCCCACTCTTGTGGATACTGATATTAAGAAGCTTCTCCAATTCATTGGTGCTTAGCCCTAGAAGGACGTAGATAACGTATGTATTGCCACCGTATCTGAGCTTTATTGGATTATCAAGCACATGGCGTGCATACCAGGTTAAGCGCACCCCTGACATATTTGGCCCTCCAGTAACGTTGTAAATTTTATCTTCGGCTATATCCTTGGGTATAGCATGCGAAAACTCCACGAGAACTGCTTGGGTAGATTCTCTTCTGCCTTCTACATTGAATGTGACATAGCTAGTACGTGAGGAGGCAGCGTATCCTGAGATAAGCGATGCGAGTATCACCGTAATGATTACTATCAGTGTTAGGGGGTTCTTGATCACTACCCACGTTGTCCTCCCTAGAAATGTAAGGCGGGGAAGGCTGGAGCCTTTCCTGCCAGTCCCCTTTTCTGGCGTGTGGGGCAACTCTACCTTAGCATACTTGATCGCTAAGTATGCGAACACTACCGTAACGGCAATATAAGTTACCGTCATCAAGGTAAAATCCATCGACCCGCCCACTTAGGTCACCCCGGCAAGCGAGAGAGCCACTGATATAGCGACACCTGCCCCTGCACCGGCAAGCATTACGGAGGCGTTATAGAGTAGGCTCTCGTAGACGTCCGTTCCGACTCTGAGGGCTACGTACTTTATGGCTGAAGCTAGTAGGAAGAGCAGGCCTAGGTCAGGTGTTAATGTTAGGCCGAGTAACACGGCAAAGAGTGACACACCGCCTAAGCGAAGTACTCTCAAAGCAAGGATCAAGGTCATAGCTAGGAGCGCGCCTGAAATCACGGCTATTAGGCTAAATGATGTCATATCACCAAGGTAGACAGCTTTCATCCACATGACTACCGGCACCCACCTAAGTAAGTTAAGTTTCGGTGAGTTAATGCCGTAAACACTTAGGAGGGTGTGCCCATACATGAACGTTATAGGAGCCCCTAGGAGGAGAGCGACCGCTAGCCAGTAAGCAGGTATTTCGGGTTCAACATTAACTGCTTTACTGGCTTTCATTACATTCATCGATGCACCAGCAATGAACTGAGGCATCGGCACTCCTGTGTAGGGGTCCAGAAGGACGTATGGCATAGCTTTCCGTGCACCAGCACAGTATAGGGCTAACGTCGCTAACGGCAATGTGGATTGTGAAGCTGTTCCGGCCTCCCCAACGACGCGGATCGTCATTAAGGTAATCATGAATTGAAGTGCTATGTAAGCAGGTGCAATCATGAGGAATCTTTGAGGAACAACGTTCATTAAGCACGCTACTGCAACTGGTACTGACATTAAGGCTATAGCTGCTACAAGCCTCTTACTTAGGTAATTACTCATGACTATGAACTTGAATGTCGTCAGTAATGCCTTCCTGTCTGAGAATATATAGAAAATAATAGTCACAGCTAAAAATCCTATGATGGCGGAAGCCGTTAGGGGGGCGGCCGCAACAGCCATGTCCTCCGCCTTAATGAAAGGCGTTGATATTAGTACACCGGATGCAACGAACACCGGAGTTAAGATGAGATACATTAATAGGTTACCTATACCTACGCCTACGGAGGTGCTTAAGGGTATTAATAATGCCAACAAGAATATGAAGGGGTCAAGCGAGATAGCTACCGCGGAACCCGGCAAAATTGACTGCAAGGCTGGGGTAGGGTCTACGGAAGGTATGTTCAAAGTGATTATAATTAGCTCCAGGATAAGTCCTGAGGCAAAGGGTATGAGTACTTGTTTCCTGGGTAATAGTGAGGCAAGTTTAATCATTGCGGACGTTGCCGTCCCGATAGGGAAGGGTAGTTTCTCCTTCTCAGTAAAGTGCTTGAAAAAGACTAGAGAGAAAGCTATGCCTGAAGTAGACGCTGCCGTTGCAAAGAGGTAAAAAAGTATTGATTTTACCTGCACTTCAGATCCTACGAAGCGTAGCCAGCTAGGGAGCGCTAATTCTTGAGGATCGCTGACCTCGCCAAGCATAGTGTAAGTTATGTACATGCCTGAGGTTATGGCTGTTGAAAGTGAAATGCCTGAGGCTATCGCGACTGCGACCACGTGCTCTAGTGGTGTTGGGCGCCGTTTAAGGAGTGCCGTGAAGAGAATTAGCGTTAGGACGGCCGCTATTATCGGGGATAATTCCGATGTTGTGTACCCCGTGACCGCGTACCCGTATGTGTCTATGAACCCCATGAGTAGGCCGACAGCCGTTCCTATAGTGATCGCGTCGCTGAGCTTACCCATTCGCCCACCCCTTTATTGCTTGAACATGCGTAGCTCTTTGCAAGCCTAAGTATAGCTGAGCATATGTGCCTCAGCTCACTATTACTTACCCTACTTACTCTAATTGCTAGTGAGCACTCCTCGTCTATCCTCCTTAAATACTCTGCTCTTTCCTTACAGGACATGCTTGTCGCTAAGGCCATTAATTTAGTTAGGTATACTAGTGCCTCAATTACTGCTGAGGCTCCTCGACTGTAAGCTATCTTTGACCCCATACATTCGTAGGCGCCCTTGATAGTTCCTATAATTAAATCTCTCCCTTCCACATCACGGTATTGAGCCCTAACACTGCATTCAAGCACTAAGTCAATGCACCCACCTAACCTAGGCGGACGTACGTAACGCGATGAAACCAGCGTTAAAGCCTGTTTACGAAACATTGAGTTAAAGAAAAGGACAGGATCGTGGGTAAAATTTAGCGTGAACTCCGGGACTTGACGTAGGTTCATGGATGTACGTGTCTCGGGATACGGTCTTATGATGATATCCGCATCAGGCCCCCTGTCAATTACCTCTACCCCCATGGGTGCTGTGTTTACCTTACCGAGGGCATCAATCGTAACGCATATTCCCTCATGCAGACCATACCTAAGATACCTCATTACCAGGTCCCGTACCCTTACTGATAATACCATTGAGACCACCCGCTTTAAGGTACATTCACTCTGTCACTATTACCCGGTAAACCGTCAGTTTAATGGGTTTGATTGAAAAAGTAAGTTGCGTGGGTGCCGACGAGATGAACCTAAGAGACCCGATAACGTGGTTACACATATATTCCGTGATCCGCTCAGACCTAGGTTTTAGTGAAGGTCGTGACTGCGCAGCAGCCACACTCCTTGACACTGTACTCTCTACTCAGCAAGAAGGAAATATTGAGGAACTCCTTGAGTCGCTACGGTCAATACTTCAAGGAGCAAGCGTACTGGTTGTTGGAGCGGGGCCTTCCTGCATTAAGTGCCGAGAAATTTATAAATCATATGATGTTGTAATCTGTGCTGATGGAGCCACACGTTGCTGTATTCATTCCGGCGTGAAACCTGATATAGTCGTAACCGACTTAGATGGGGTTGCGGGGTTTGAGGAGCTACTTCGCGATACGATAGTCGTAGCCCACGCTCACGGAGATAATATGCGGTTGCTTACCATGTCGCTTCCCTTGATACTTAAGGTGAGCAAAGGAGTCATAGGAACTAGTCAGTGTTTGGTTAGCAACAGAGTGCGTATATTTGGAGGATTCACCGACGGCGATCGAGCGGCTTACTTAGCGAGTTACTTCGATGCCCGACGTATTGGGTTGGTCGGCTTCGATTTCGGCGGTATCGTGGGGCAATACTCCAAGCCCCGCATGATTCATGAAATGTATGCATCACCTCTTAAGTTAAGGAAACTTAAATGGGCTAGAATCTTACTAGCATATTTGAGGAGCTGGCGCGGTGAGGGATTCATCCGCTGGGAATATTAGGGAAGTCGTCGTTACTGCTGGGTATAGGGTTCACCTAGGGTTCTATAGGTTTTACGACCCACCCTATATCTATGGTTCTTTAGGCGTTAGCTTGAGTAATCCGAGGCTAACTCTCCGTGTTTCCGTAAAGGAAGGTTCAGGAATACAAGTAACAACCCCCACAGAAGAGTCCAGAGACTTAATACGGCACATACTCACTTCCCTAGACATTAACGACATTAGCGTCACATTAAACGGGTATGTCGAGCATCATGTAGGATTGGGGAGTAAAACTAGGATTACAATGTCACTACTGAGGGCCCTTGACGCGTTGAACCTAATAAATGTACCTATAGATGTGTTAGCGCGTAGGTTCGGTGTAGGATCCGTCTCTGCTGTAGGGATGTATTCTTTCATTAAAGGAGGGTTCGTAGCTGATACGGGTAAGTTAATCGTTAGGGAAGAAGGGCCGAACTTACTGCTCTCCCTCAAGGTGCCTGAGGAGTGGCACGTAGTGCTATGCATACCTCAAGACAAGAGAGGACTGAGTGAGAAGGAAGAGGAACCAATCCTCAGAGAGGTTAGACCTCATCCGAAGCAAGATGCACTCTACACACTGTTTACTAGGTTGGTGACAGCGATACCTCTCAGGGACTACTATACATTCGCGAGGGCCCTGACTAAGCTACAGGTGCTTACCGGTGAGTACTTCAGCAAGCATCAAGGGGGGATATTCTGTTGTAGTGAGAGTCAGGAAATAGCGAAGATACTGGAGAAATCTGGAGCGTTAGGTGTAGGTCAGAGCAGTTGGGGACCAGCAGTATACGGATTCGTGGACGGCGCCGCGAAGGCAAAGCATATTGCATCGGAAGTCATTAAGCTGAGTAGGGAGGTAGGAATAGGAGCTAATGTTATGCTCTCCAACGTCTCTGCTTATGGGTATCAGATCGTTGTCAGAACGTAATACACAGTCAACGCGATTGCACTAGATATTATTAATAATAATGTATAGGCAACAACTATCTCCTTCTCCGTAAGAGGCTCCTTAAGTATTAGAAGTTGAACCAACGTTACCGGAGCCTTTGGATTTCTTGACGGCCTTATCCGCCAATCATCACCCAACACTGCCGGCCGTACCCTTATTTGTTCTTTGTTCTTTAAACCTTTGATCGAGGAAAGAATGCTGAAACCATTAAGGACAAGTGGAATTAGCAGAAGTATAAATAGGAATTCCTCACGGCATAACGCCATCGCTGAAGCTAGCAGGCCACCCATGAGGAAGGAACCACAGTTCCCATTGAATACTTTAGCCGGGTACTTGTTGAATGGTAGGTACCCCACTAAACCCCCTAAACTAGCCGAGAGGAATATAAGGGCCCCCGGAAGAGGCTCCACCTTAGGAGTGAGGATTATGCCCAGCAACAGTGAAGCCAGCACTACTATCGAAGCCGTTGGCGCAACCCCGTTGTGTGTGTCGGCCATGTTTAATGCATTGGCGGCCACACTATATCCTACAATAAACAGGAGCGGATAAAGTATTGTCAGTCTCAACGTACCATTCAGTACTGGTAAGTAAGGCCTCGGAACGTAAGCGTGAGTAAGGACAGGTATAAGCGCGGGTATAGCAAAAACTACGACCTTAGCCATCGCACCTATACCCTTTACGTCATCTAGTAACCCTAAAAACCCGGTAAGTAGGACAGCAAACATGTACACAGCGACAGTAGTTAAGTTGAGGTAAAGCGTTACTAAAGCAATAACCCCGCACACTACCATCAAGGCAGGACCTCCAGACTTAGGGACGAGAGGATTACCCGGCTTATGTACATCCGGAGCTAAATACCCTTTAGACCTTTCAACGCTTACAACAATTGCTGTGACTACGTATGAAAGCAACCCGCAACCCGCGAACCACGCCAGTAAATAGTACACATTTACGTCACTAACACTGCTCAAGGCTTCATGCCTCAGTAATTCACAAGACGGCTTAGCTTAAATTTTTACTAGATAAAGTAGGGGACAGGCGCAGGAGTTATGAGGATAGCCGTCATACATGACGTCCCCGTGCCACCCAGCACAACCAGGCAGATCTTTGTTGCTTTAATGAAGCGTGGTGCTGATACAACGTACTTAAGAGCGTCCAGAATGACTCCCGTGATAGGTAGGAATATCTCGGCAGTGATCTATGGGAGACGCATAATCGAGGTCGATGCTGCTATAGTTAGAGGTTTGGGAATGGTTACGTCAACCGAAGCCATATTCAAGAGAGTAGATGTACTGAAACAGTTACGTGATTCAGGAACTATTGTAGTGAATTCCCCGGAATCAATACTTAATGCACGAGATAAGCTCAGGTCTACGCAACTCTTGTCTATGGCGGGTCTCCCTATACCGGATACCGTCGTAACTGAAGACTTAATGGTAGTGATTAACGTTGTCAAAGAATGGGGCAGGTGTGTTCTAAAACCATTGATGGGAAGCATGGGTTATGGCGCGGTCCTCACTGACAACCCGGACGTAGCTTACATGGTAGCTAAAGTATGGATCTCTCATAATCAACCAGTAATGGTTCAGAAATACTTGAGATCCGTGGACAGAGACATACGTGTTTTCGTAGTGGGTAATGAAGTTTTAGGCGGCATATATCGTTACGCCCCAGAAGGGAACTGGAAAACTAATGTGGCGCAAGGCGCGAGAGTTGAGAGGGCTGAACTTAACCGTGAAATTAAGGAGTTAGCTCTTGAAGCTACGAAAAAACTCGAATTACTATATGCTGGTGTGGACATAGGTGAATTCGAGGGGAGTTACGTTATCTATGAGGTGAATTCCATGCCGAACTGGCTAGGATTTATGGAGGGAACCGGTATTAATCCAGCTGAACATCTTGCTGAACTCGTGATTGCCCTATTAAGAAAATAATGGCGTTGGTAGAAGAACCTATAATTGAGTTCTGAGTAGCTTTGCTAAGAATTCTGTGCTCACCTGATTTGATATCACTTTGAGAACATACCGCACACGGACGTCCTTGACACCATTTATTCTCGCTACCATATCTATTTTCTCTGATAAGTCAATATTGTCTCGTGCAACGATCCTGGCAGTAATTGGGTACTCACTACTTACTTCATAAACTTCAACTGCACATGGCATACTCTTCAACTGCATTAATATATCACCCATTTTCTTAGGTTCTGCCTTGATATCAACGAACGCTTGAACGACGAAGCCTAATTTACTTAGGTCAACGTCAATGGTGAACGCTCGTAAGACACCCATATCTATTAGTTTCCTCACACGCATGTATACTGTTGATTCACCTAAGTTCAGCATCCTTGCTATCTGACTATAAGGTGTTCTGGCATTCCTAAGGAGCACTGATAGTATTTTTAGGTCTGTACTATCGACGCTTCCAGGCATTATCGTTGCGCCTCACGTTCCTTACATTTCTTACCGAACCTGTTCTCAATTACTACTACAGCTCCACGCCCTTCCTCACGGGCATCGATCACAGATAATCCGTTCCTAATAGAATATACGGGAACTAAGCTCAGTAAGTCCAATGTGTCTAACTTAATCTCGACATTATCGCCACACTCTAAATTACGGGCTAGCTCACGTATCAAGCTCCTTAATTTTGCCTTAGTACTTGCTTTCTGCAATTATGTTCCCTAAAGTCTATGTTCTACGGAGGTTATTAATTGAGGAGCATACCACTTATTTAAACGCAGGCATGACTTCTACGCGGGTGTACTGGATGATGTTTGAAGATATATTTGAACTTATAAAAGATGCTAGTTTGGCTCTAAAGAGTGTTGTTCATAGAACACCCTTAACGTACTCAACATATTTTTCGAGGCTAACAGGTAAGAACGTCTACTTAAAATTAGAGAACTTGCAGAAAACCGGGTCCTTTAAGGTTAGAGGGGCTTACAATAAAATCCGGTCGCTAGTGCCGGAAGCCTGTGAGCGAGGCGTGATAGCAGCATCGACAGGTAATCACGCTCAAGGTGTGGCATACGCGGCTAGGGAGCTAGGTGTTAGGGCAACTATAGTTATGCCTGAAACTGCTCCACCCTATAAAATTACCTCAACGAGATCCTACGGGGCTGAAGTACTGCTTTACGGTAAGGTATATGATGATGCCTATAGGAAAGCCGTCGAGATCAGTATGAAGACTGGTGCCTTCTTCATTCATCCCTATGATGACCCGCTAGTCATAGCTGGTCAGGGAACCATCGGGCTCGAGATAAGCGAGGATTTACCGCAGGTTGACGCCGTTATTGTCCCGGTAGGGGGCGGCGGATTGATATCAGGTATAGCAATCGCTTTGAAGAACGTAATCGGTAGCCACGTTAAGGTTTACGGTGTAGAGCCTGCAAGTGCACCGAAGCTTAAGGAAGCATTAATGCATAATGTTCCTGTAACTATAACACCCTCACCTTCACTAGCTGATGGTGTAGTTACTAAGGGTGTTGGTAGGTTAACTTTCCGCATCATGAAGGAACTAGTAAGCGATGTTCTGCTGGTTAATGAGGATGACATAGCCAGGGCAATGTACTTACTGCTTGAAAGGGCTAAGTTGCTTGCCGAGGGGGCAGGCGCACTCCCCCTTGCTGCGCTACTGAGTAATCCTGACGCAATAAAGGGTAAGAACGTCGTTGCTGTAATTAGTGGCGGAAATGCGGACCTGACAACGCTTTATAGAGTGATCCTACGGGGTCTGATGGTTGAGGGGAGGATAGCTAAGGTTATGTTAATGCTTAAGGACGTGCCTGGCACCCTAGAACATGCCCTAAAAGTGATTTCACAACTTCGGTGCAACATAATAGATGTGAGGCACGACAGGTTAAGCCCGGAAATACTGCCAGGATACGCACGCGTGGAGGTACTCATAGAGGTCCCGGATATTGAAACGATGAGAGTTCTAAAGGAGGAATTAGTAAAGCAGGGTGTTAAGGTGGTTCACTAGCCATGGCGCAATGTTTTAGCGTCAAGTTAATCATAAGCCCGCCTCCAGAGCTTGCATCCAGGCTGCCTCAAGTACTCAAGGAACTTAAAGAGAGGTTGCTTGGTTT
>JAMOOZ010000097.1 GCA_027064885.1 Desulfurococcales archaeon | reverse complement strand
TAACCGCAAGGTGAAGTGATATGGCCTTGATAGAGGACCCATATACCTTAATTAGCAAGTGGTTGCGTGCCAAGGAATTCTTGGTCGTTGGCAAGGGGATTGCTAGGGCTGATGCGCTCGATAAGGCCTTAGGGACGGCTAAGTTCGTTGAGGACTACTTCCAGGAGGGTATGCTCTTCGTCAAGCAGGTTCTGAGCACGGAGCCTCATGCAAAGATACTTAGGATCAGGGATGAGGAAGCCCTCAAAGTACCTAAGGTAGTCAAGGTGTTCACAGCGAAAGACATTCCTGGTGAGAACCAAGTAGGTTACGCCTTACCTGACCAGCCCCTCCTAGCTGAGGGCAAGGTCAGGTACCATGGTGAGCTCGTCGCTCTAGTAGCTGCTGAGGATATTGACGCGGCGTTGCATGCGGCTGAGCTTGTTAAGGTCGACTACGATCCCTTACCTCACGTCCTAGACCCGCTTGAGGCGCTTGAGCGTAAGGATGTCCTAGTGCATGAGGAGGTGGGGAGCAACATAGCTTTCAGGACGAAGGTACGTAAGGGCAACGTTGAGGAAGGCTTCAGTAAGGCGGACGTGGTTGTGGAGAATGAGTATAGGACGCATCATCAAGATCACGTGTACCTGGAGACTGAGGGCGCGCTGGCGATTCCGGGCTTAGATGGCAGGTTGACCGTCGTTACTGCGGCCCAGTACCCGCACCTAGCTCAGTCAATAATAGCTAGAGTGCTCGGCGTACCAGCATCCAATATTAAGGTAGTGGTGCCATTCATGGGCGGAGGCTTTGGAGGCAAGGACGATGAAGGCCCGCTAACAGCCGCTAAAGCAGCGCTAGTAGCACACTTAACAGGTAGGCCTGCCTTTATACTCTATACACGTGAAGAGTCGCTGAGGATGCACCCGAAGAGGGAAGCAACGATAATTAAGTACAAGTCTGGCGCGACTAATGACGGTAAGCTCACAGCCATAGACGTCAAGATAATCCATGACACCGGCGCATACGCGAACAGAGGTCCCTTCATTCTGTGGAGGGCTACGGTGCACGCGTCAGGACCTTACGAGGTTCCGCACGCTAGGGTGGAAGGTTACTGTGTATATACTAACAAGGTATATCAGGGCTCCTTCAGAGGCTTCGGCAACCCATCCGTGCAGTTCGCAGCCGAGATGCAGATGAATGAACTGGCTAGGAAGCTAGGGATGGACCCGGTGGAGTTCAGGCTCAAGAACATGCTGAGGCCAGGCTCAAGAACAATAACTAACCAGCTACTCGAGGAATCTGTGGGTATTGCAGAGGCTGTTGAGAAGCTCGCCAAGAAAGTTAACTGGGCTAAGAAGAGGGCCGAGTGCGAGTCATTCAAGGGTAGGTACAGGCGCGGCATAGGAATAGGTGTGGCGTGGCACGGGATAAGCACCAGCAGAGGTGTCCCAGACTGGTCGAACGCGTACGTAAAGATAGACAAAGACGGCTCAGTAACGATGCTTACAGGCATAGTGGAGATGGGTCAGGGATCACCGAATTCCTCTCACAGGCAGATAGTTGCTGAGATCCTTGGTGCACCGCTGGAGAAGGTTAAGGTAGTGTTCGGCACGAGCGATGCCCCGGACGCGGGAGCAACGCATGCCTCAAGAGGCACAAGCATAGGCGCGATAGGTGTGTTAGTGGCTGCCGCGAAGGTCAGGGAGAGGCTGAATAAGCTAGCTGCCGAGCTACTGAACTGTAAGCCGGAAGACGTTGAAATTAAGGACGGCGTGGTGAGGGCTAAGGGCACCGATAAGGAGTTAAGCTGGGATGAACTGATTAAGCAAGCGTACGCGCGCGGCGTCGACTTGTCAGCAACTGGCTACTTCTTCCTGCCCAAGGGCAAGTTCAACGACGAGCTAGGGCAGGGACAGGCATACCCAGCCTTCAGCTACGTCGCCATGATTGCTGAAGTGGAGGTCGACACGTGGACAGGTAAGGTCAAAGTACTTAGGATATGGCCCGCGCTGGCTGCTGGCAAGATAATTAACCCGCAACAGGTTGAGGGACAAATCGAGGGCGCGGCAGTACAGGGAATGGGCTACGTGTTAATGGAGCAGTTCGTGTTCGACAATAAAGGCAGGATACTGAACGCCGACATGACGGACTACGTGGTGCCCACAACGCTTGACATACCGGAAATAGAGAAGCCCGTGTATGTTGAGGATCTATTTAAGTACGGGCCCTTCGGCGCCAAAGGAGTTGGTGAGATGGCATTAATACCTGCGCCAGCAGCGATAGCTAGTGCAGTGTCACACGCGCTAGGGAAGCCGATAACTAAGCTACCCCTAACACCGGAAGCGGTTTACTTCCTCCTAAAGAAGGAAGGTGGCACGTGAGCGGAGGTGATCAGGGATGTTCTACAGGATACCTGAAATAAACTACTTCCGCGCCTCAACCCTAGAGGAAGCACTGGAACTACTCAGCAAGCTAGAAAGCGTCAAGGTACTTGCAGGGGGCTCAGACGTCCTCATAGACCTAAAGATCAGGAGGTATGAAGTGAAAAATATTGTGGACATCTCAGGCATCAAGGAGCTCAACCGTATTGAGGACCGTGGAGACCACGTAGTCATAGGCGCAGCAACGAAGCTACAGGATATTGTCGAGTCGCCAATCATAGC
>JAMOOZ010000096.1 GCA_027064885.1 Desulfurococcales archaeon | reverse complement strand
CAGTAGGGACTTCAGTGTTGAGGATGTTGAACCCTATGACGCGCCGTTAACGGTCACGGTTAAGGACGGTGTCCATAGCCTTTACTACTTAACCAAGTACTTCATGGTTAACTACTCTTCCCCACTAAAGGTCGTTGCCCTATGTAGTAACTCCACCTATGCTGGATTTCCAGCCCTAGAGCTTAGGGTCAGAGATTCTGCTAGGGAGGTGCTAGTGCTCCGCCTTAAGGAGGAACCCTCACTAATTATTCTGTCGTCACACCACACGATCCTCTGCGCACGCGCGGTGTGTTGCAGGGCTGGGCTGACTTACCGTGGGGCGCTCTGGGTTAGTGTAGTTGGTGATAGCATCAAAGAGTATCGCGTGTTGATTCCTGAGGCATTGGGTCTGCTTAAGGTGTACCTGGTGATGGGGCCCCTCACGCAATGCGCTTGGGTGACGCATAGCCCTACCCGCTTACTCCCGACTTAGTGCTTACGTATCTGCAAATCTTATGGTGGCTACGGCCTGACCTAAGGCTATTCCTCCATCACCTGCTGGGGCCCTAGTTGGGAGGAGTACCTTAGTGGTAGGTGATGCTGACTTCACGGCTTTCTTCAGGCCACGCACTATGAAGTCATTAACCATCGCACCTCCACCCAAGACGATCGTGTCTAACCCGAACTCCTTGAGGATTCCCGTAGCTACCCTACCTAGAGCTAGGCCTAGACCTTCCTGAATGGATCTGGCGGCATCGCGTGGCGTGACCTCCTTCCTCACGTGAACTAGCTCGTATGTCTTCATCAGCGCGTCAGCAACGTTAATCACCTTCACCCTGCCCGCCTCCTCCTCGGTGAAGGAGTTAAGTATGCGTGGGTCGCTCGCCGCACCCCTAGCGAAGGACTCGAGCTTGATGGCGGGCTCACCCTCGTAAGTCCTCCTTAAGCAAACGCCTAGGAGTGATGAGGCAGCGTCCAGGAATCTCCCTGTGGATGATGACCACACCATGTTGCCTGACTTGATTGAGGAGGCAAGCATCCTTACCTCAACTTCACCCAGTCTCAGCCCGTTAATTGCTCCTGAGGTCCTTAGCACCTTAAGCGCTTCGTCAATCCCGTACTTGTGGGCTAGGGCTGTGAAGAGGTACCTGGCTGGGAACTCGACCGTGATATCCCCTCCGACTAAGGGTAGGTACTCGAGGTGTGCTACTCTCTCGTAGCTTAAGTCTTCGTGGATAACGAAGACCTCGCCGCCCCACACCACGCCGTCATCACCGTACCCCACACCGTCAGCTATGACTGCCACGACACCCTTACCCAGCAACTCGTACTCAGCCATTGTAGCTAGTGCGTGGGCGTAGTGGTGCTGAACCTCAATTACGTGCCGTGTTCCCCACTCCCTAGCACGGGCCAGCCCTAAGGATCTGGAGGTGTATGACGGGTGCTTGTCAACTACGACCGTAGCGTCCCGCGTGTTGATGCGGTAGTTGTGGATTAAGTAGTTAATAAACTTGATCAGGTCTTGAGCCGTGTCTAGGTCGCTTAGGTCGCCAACGTACTGCGTGAGGATCACCTTGTCCTCGAACCCCACGGCCCCCGCACCCTGTAGGTCGGCACCAAAAGCAATAACGTCTCTAGGTAACTTACGGCGTATCTTAACCCAGGTTGGGGCGTATCCCCTGGACCTCCTGAGCATGACGGGTGTCCCGTCCGTGAATCTGAGGACTGAGTCGTCAACCCTATTCACTATGGCCCTATCGTGGTGTAGGAAGTAGTCGACGAAGGTAGAGAGGACTTTCCTAGCGCATTCCTCGTTAGTGCACATGGGTTTCCCACGGGGGTTGCCGCTTGTCATTATGAGGAACTTATCCTTAGTTTCCTGTAGGAGTAGGTAGTGGAGGGCTGTGTACGGTAGGAACACTCCCTCAACGTCCAGCCCTGGGGAGACGTGCTTAGATACGGGGGTGTTCTCGGCTTTGGGGAGTAGCAGTATTGGGGACTGCGGCGATGTCAGGATCTCCTCAGCCTCCTTGCTTAACTTGACGAGCTTGCCCAACACTCTTAAGTTAAGGCCCATGACGGCGAAGGGCTTCGTCGGCCGCCCCTTCCTCCTCCTTAGCTCGAGCACTACGTCATCGTCGCTGGCTAGCGCGGCTATGTGGTAGCCTCCGAGGCCCCTGATAGCCACTATGTTACCTTCATCCACGAGCTTAGCGGCCTCTAAG
This sequence comes from Desulfurococcales archaeon, assembly GCA_027064885.1. GTDB lineage: Archaea > Thermoproteota > Thermoprotei_A > Sulfolobales > NBVN01 > WAOL01. The sequence continues at coordinate 444 of JAMOOZ010000096.1, read as the reverse complement.
ATAGGGTCGTTAACCTCGATTAACTTACCTTCACGGTCCTCGAGCCAGAGCCTAGGTCCGCACTTGGGGCAGCTAATGCCTTGCGCGTGGTAACGCCTGACGTTATTGATGTCTCCGTACTCCTTAAGGCATTCCTCGCAGAGGGGGAAGTCACGCATTGACGTGTTCTCCCTGTCGTAGGGTGTCCTGTACATCATCGAGAATCTAGGGCCGCACCACGCGCAGGAGTTGAAAGCGTATCTGAAGCGCCTGTCATTAGGGTCGAGTACTTCGGCTAGGCAGTGAGGGCATATGGCTAGGTCCGGCGGTATCATTGAACGTTTGACGACGGCGTTACCGCTTCTAAGTATCCGGAAGTCTCGTAACCCCTTAGGCTTGACCGGGGTTATCTCGATGGACTCAATTATGGCTGGAGGCGGTCTCTCCTCGATTAATCCTTTAAGG
>JAMOOZ010000095.1 GCA_027064885.1 Desulfurococcales archaeon | reverse complement strand
CGCGGTACTGGGTCTCGTAACGTACTCGGTAGTAGTAGTTCTCTCTAGACGGTGGGGCAAGGCATTCCTACCATACTCAGTATTCACGGTTAGTGAATTAATAGAGAGTGGCGTCGTCATAGCTTCCTCAGTGGCTGGCGCGCTATATTCCTACATAATTGACTACGTGGGGGCATGGATCCTCGCAGCCTACATATTCTACGAGTTAACGTCAATAACGCGTGACGTGATCAAAATAGTTAGCGATACTGCTCCCCCGCAACCAACGATAGAAAAGATCGCGCGTATATTAAGGGAGCTAGGGCTGGAGCCTACGAGGATAAGGCTAAGAATGGTGGATGACGTAACACTTCACGGTGACATAGTCGTAAGGGTTCCTTCAAGCATGATGGTAATCGAAGTTAATGACTTAATAGCTGAGGCAGAACGCGTAATTAAGGAGCGCTTCAACGCGGACGTGACCATAGCATTGGAGGTGGTAGACCATGACGGACGAAAGAACAAGGAAACTTGAGGAGTTAGTTCGAGAGTTCTTACTGCTTATCGGTGAGGATCCTAACCGCGAGGGACTCAAGGAGACACCAGCTAGAGTCGCTAGGATGTGGTTAGAAGAGCTCTCAGCAGGATACAGAGAAGACCCAACAGCACACCTAAAGATCTTCACAGCAAGCGATGCGGGGCTAAAGAACGGCATCGTAGTAGTGAGGGATATCCCGGTGCGTTCGATATGTGAGCATCACCTTCTCCCATTCTTCGGATACGCACATATCGCCTACGTGCCGGATGGAAGGATACTGGGATTCAGCAAATTCGCCAGGATAGTAGGTACTTTCGCTAAGAGGTTGCAGGTTCAGGAAAGGCTCACAAGGCAAGTTGCGGACTTCCTTTATGATGAATTAAAGCCTAAGGGACTGATGGTACTCATAGATGCTGTCCACACATGTGCGTTAGTAAGAGGTATTGAGGAACCCATGTACCTGACAACCACGGAGGTCAGAGGGATTTTCAAGAAGGACGAGCCGTTAAGGAGAGAGGCATTAACCCTCCTGCAACAGGGTAGCACTGTAGGATTATGGCGCAATCAGGGGTGAGCACACTATATTAAATGGTCAACTCAAAATATCACGGGCGGTAACTATGATTAGTAACTACAAAGTAGGGATAGCAACGATCAGTGTGCTGGCAGTGTTGCTTCTTGTTGCTCTAACCTCATTTACAGTGTTTGCCGCAAACAACACCTCAACCACAATTACTGGAAGCAGTACTCAAGACGTGGTTAATGAACTCGTAACGAAGTTGCTCACAAATCCAAAAGCATTGGTGGTCATACTTATCCAGTTCTTTTTGGGCTTCGCCCTCGGTTACTACTCAGCTAAGGTAGTGAAGTACATACTCGCGTTAATAGCAATAATAATCCTCGGGTCAGTACTCTCTGTGTGGAGCATAGGCGGAAACGTTAATGAATTCCTTACGAAGCTCGGGACGGAGGCGGTGAAGCTATGGCCTGTGATCCAGGGAATCTTAGCGACATTCGGCATAATGACTGTAGCACCAATAACCGTAGGTTTCATATTGGGTGCCGTCGTCGCGTTTACCAGGAAGTAAGTGTTTTCCTGTAGATCCTTGCTTAACGTTACCCTTACGTTAGGAACTCACCCTCAACAATGGCCTTAATCAGGGGTTCCTCGCTATCACTTAAGGGTAGCGTCACAGTCCTGCCGTTTGTGAGTTTAAGCTCCAAGAACTTCTTCAGGAGCCTCCTCCTAAGCCTTAACTGCTTAACCAAACCCTTAACAACGTATTTCCGGATCTTCCTGTCGGTTCCGAGGATATATATGAGGCTCTCCTTACGACCATGCCTAATATTAGCGACCGCGCCTGCCTCATAGTCAGTGCTAGTGAGGAACTTCTCAGCTACGGCCTTAAGCACCGCAAGCATTTCGTCCTTGGTGCCGCGTACCCATTGACTACAGCTGATTATCTTAGGCACTAAGTCGAATTCCAAGAAAAGGAACTCCCTAAGCTTTCTTGCCTTTTCTCCGGTAAGGACTCCTCCATACCTGAACCCTACGCATATGTATCCGGGTTTCCCACAAGGTGTTAGCTCAACTAACATACATTGATAGGGTTCACCGCAAATAATAACCTTAGCAGTAGCTATCTCATTCTTCGCGGAAGCCACACTATCCATGATCTCTCGCAGGAGGTCACTGGCCGTCTTCGAGAGCTTTATAGCCATTTTTAACCACTATCCCCTTCTTAATTCTCTATTGTCTCCTAAAAGGTACTTTCTGCTATGCAAGGTAAAAAATTTTTGTTTCTTAAATACAGTATATTAATTTAATAGTTTATTTTTTCAACTTATAAACATAAGAGACTATGTTAATGGAACCCAAGTATAAGCGTGTATAATGAGTAGAAAAAGAAGATGTTATTGCCTGCTTAAGGCACCGTTTGTCCCTAGAGGGTCATTCCTTTCATTTTAGGGTTATTCAGGTCCCTCTAGGGATTTCCACCTCGTCCATAGGGATTTGGGTACCTCTGTGGGGTCATGGGTGGTGGTCGAGGGTAACGGCATGACCCCCATCTAGGAGAGTATGCCCTACGGGGCTTGGAGCATGGCCTCCATCACCCCGCAAGGCTTAACATTGAACCCCCT
>JAMOOZ010000094.1 GCA_027064885.1 Desulfurococcales archaeon | reverse complement strand
CTCAACGACTTCCTCAACCCTCTCCTCAGGCCTCTCCTTCCTCTTTAACTTTAAGCGAAATCCTCGGAAAATACCTTTCAAGGTGTTCACCCAGGCCTCCTAAGACCTCATAGAACCTTTATCATTCATGTTTTATATATCTGTCCACTAATCGCTGTAGAACCCCCAATGAGGTTCTGCCTCGGAAATCACGCACTTCAAGTAGGTTATGTCTAGCCTTAAGTACGTATTGCCGACATTGCTGTTATTTTAATTATTTTAATAAAATCTAGGGAGTTTAGCCTTGGTTGAACTAGTAGCCCTTACATTATCTTTATAAGGATGTTCTTAGGCAATCCGTCCATGTATATTGCAGTGAGCTTTACTTCGATGTCCATTCCCCCCAGCACGTCCAAGTCTTTCTTGATCGCTTGAAGCTGAGTTATCTTATTGTTAAGCATTTCAACAACCTGCTCTAGGGCGGATACCTCCTGTTCGGCTGTGGGGTTCATTATTAGCTTAATTGTTTTAAGTTCCACGACATTTGACTGTGTGCTAGCTGAGGTTGCGGCCCCTAACTTACTAAGGATGGATTTGATCTTTCGTTCCTGCTCCACCTTCACACGAAGCTCCTCAAGCCTTCTCAAGAGCTCCCCTAATTTCCTACGCATTTCGCTTAGTTCGTCATCTACGCTCTTTATGAATTCACCGATATTGTTAAATTCACGTACGACGATTGACACTATTTAACACCGTGAAAAGTAGGGCTGAAATTGCTTAATAAGCTTTAGTTTAAAGGAGTTTAACACATAACGATCTTTTCAAGGGGATGGGTGGTAGTCGTGAGGATTGCGATACCTGTGGCAGATGCCCACGCCCATGCGTCGCCACTAGGACTAGGTGCTTCCCGAATCAGTAAGAAGTTCAAGGAACATGGAGGCTGGTTTATGGCCTTAGTCTCACTCCCGCCGCAACACTATGGATTACCTCAAACGCTGGAAGGAGCGATCAAAGCTATAGAACTACACCTAAAACAGTGTGATGAAGCTAGGAGAGCCGGCATTAAGGTTGCATGTATTGGGGGGATACACCCAGCGTTTGTTGATCATTTAATTAAAAGAAGTAGCGGTAAATCACTGAACATTGTGTCATTCATTCAAGAAAACGTAATGGAGTTCCTGGCTAAGATGATCGACGAAGGTAAACTCCAGGGAATAGGTGAGTTCGGAAGACCTCACTACAAGACCATACCCGAATCCTTCGCAGCTAATGACGCGTTACTATTGACGGCACTGGAGGTTATCCGCGATCACGGCGGGGTACTACACTTACATCTCGAGCAAGGAGGTCAAATAACGGTAGAGTCCGTAGAGGTTATGGTGAAGTCGTTAGGGGTACGGAACACTAAATCCGTCGTCCTGCATCACGCAACAACAGGCATGGCGCTTCAAGCTTGTGAGAAAGGACTTAGCGCTACTGTTACAGGAAGAAGTGAAGTTCTAGCGCAGGCTAAGCGACTGAACGCGCTATGCGTTGAAGCTGAAAGCGACTACATAGACGATCCTAAGAGACCTGGAGTTGTGATGTACCCATGGAAGATAGCAGAATCTGTTAACGAATTACTGGGTACCAACGCAGAATTCTATGAGTTCCTTTACAGGGTAATGGTCGACAATATCACGGACGTTTATGGCGTGGAACCGCCTTAAGTTCTAGAGGCCAGGTACTCCTTAATCTTGGGATTAAGTGATACTACCCGCAAGTTTTCACGCGATGATGAAACATGGATATATCCTCTAATTTCCAGCATCATCAAGTACCTCATCATCTCATGGTATGAAATATCGAACTCCCTCCTTAACGCCTCGTAAAGGTCAATGTCCTTCATTATGCCAGTGTTCTCATTCAGTATCTCCAATATCCTCAGCACTATGCTGGATGGAAACCTAGTTATTAGCAATTCACGTACCCTCCGCTACACCTCTGCAATTGAGCCTTAAAGATGTTATTGTTATGCTAGATTCGGTACGTCTCTCTTCGGGTGGTGGCGGGAGCCCGGCGCCGCATCTTAGTTAGCCAGTCTTCGTAGAATTTAATCATTGATTCACTGAGTGACGGCGTGACTCGGTCCTTCGCCATTAGGAAGTGCTTCATTTTCACCTCCGTTGCATTAATGTCCTCCCGTAAAGCCATTAGTGCAGCTTCTCTTGCTAGCGCAGCTAAGTCGGCGCCAGAGTACCCTTCCGTTATTGCTGCTATGTACTGTAGGTCAACGTCCCTGCTTAACGGCATGTTGCCTGTGTGTACCTTGAGGATTTCGTAACGCGCTTTCTTGTCTGGCGGAGGCACATATATGAGCTTCTCGAAGCGTCCCGGACGGAGCAGAGCGGGGTCTACTAAGTCTGGCCTATTAGTCGCGGCTATGACAACTACGTTCGTGAGTTTCTCAATAGAGTCAAGCTCCGTCAGTAGCTGGCTAACCACGCGTTCCATTACATGTGCGTCTCCGTAAGTACCCCTTATGGGCGCTATTGAGTCTATTTCATCGAAGAACACTACGGCGGGGGCATAGGTTCTTGCTTTGCGGAATATTTCTCTTATTGCTTTTTCTGATTCTCCTACCCATTTGCTCAGTATTTCGGGTCCTTTCACTGCTATGAAGTTCGCGCCTGACTCCGTCG
>JAMOOZ010000093.1 GCA_027064885.1 Desulfurococcales archaeon | reverse complement strand
TATCGTCCTCACCCATACGTACCGCCAGTATTTCCTCGCTCTCCGCACGTATTATGTTGATGTGCTCGGTACCATTAATTAGAATTCATTTGGATCAACTACAGTTACGGAATTTCTCTCCTTAAGTTAAGTTTCGTTGCTAAACATCCCTGAAGGGGTTTATGCTCTGCAATAAATAATTGCTTAATAAGGGAGGGCAACCTTAAGAGTCGCGAGGTGAAAAACCATGCGCCAATGGAAGTAAGTTTAGGCGGATCTTTCCGAAACCCTGAAGTACTCCCTGAGTTCTAGTTCAACATAAAGCCGTACCTCCCGAAGCCGTTACCGCTAATAATTAAACCTGATGGAACCCAGTCAAGCCTGAGGAGCTAGAGGCGTTATTCGCTAAGGAACCCGTTAGGCGGAAGTTCAGTGACGCTACAACTGTCAAGATACCTGAGGAGGTTAGGGAGGCATACATCGAGATTGGGAGGCCCACACCACTAACGCGGGCTAGGAGGCTCGAGAAGTACTTAGGGACGCCAACTAGGATACACTTCAAGTATGAGGGCGTCACATCCATAAGCAGCCACAAGGTCAATAAGGCCTTAGCGCAGGCATACTATAACGCAATGGAAGGTACCAAGAGGATAGTGACGGAGACCGAGCAGCAGAGCTCCGCACTCTTCCTTGCCGAGGCGTTCCTCAGTCTTAAGGTTAGGGTTCACATGGTTAGGGTGAGTTACAGTAGAAACCCTACAGGAGGACCCTAATACCAGGTATGCGGTGCTGAAGTAATGCCCCACTCCCTTGCTACATCCGGTAACTACGTAAGTGTGTTCTTTGGATCTCCGGTTGCCCGCGTGACTCATCTGACTTTTTCGTGGTTAAGGCTTTTATACGTAGTTCAATAATAAATCCGTTACTAGTTTAGGTGCCTTTATCCATAATGATGTAAATACCTATTCGCTACGACCATTAACCAATTTCGCATAGTATTTCGTTAAATAGTATTAATTAAATTTAGGTGAAGTCAGCCAATTCAATGTTTTCATTGTTAATTCTTTTAAAAATTTAAACCCCACCCGTAATTAATAGAGTGTGCGGTCGCTGGCCGCACTTAGACAAAACACTGTTGCAGGGTGACCATATGGTTTCTGGAAGCATATATTCCGGTAGGTTCGAGGAGTTGCGTAAGCTCTTCAACGCACTGAGATTAAGGGGGTATAGGGTCATTGCGCCTAAGCTTGAGGACGGCGTCATAAGGTTGAAGGAGGTGGCGTCCTTCGATGAAATACCGTACGGGTGGGAGGACATTCAAGCACCGGGCAAGTACTTCGTGAAGGAGGGTGGAAAGCACTTTAGGCACGGACCGGACTCACCTAAACGCATACTCTACCCTCCCAGGCTGGAGTTATTCAGGATAAGGCCTGACTGGAGTGTTGAGTACCCTAAGGAGAGGTTCCCGCCAACAGCGTTATTCGCTATTAAGCCATGCGACCTAGCCTCAATAAACGTGATGGACAAAGTTCAGGGGGGTATTGGAGACCCGTACTACCTGGCATTAAGAAAGAAGTTAATCATCATTGTAGAGAACTGTGTCGAGCCAGGAGCTACGTGTTTCTGCTCCACCATGGGTACAGGTCCTGAGGCACGGGACGGCTTTGACATAGCTTACACAAGACTTGATGACGACCTAGTGGTCTTCAGGCCCGGCTCGGACTTAGGTGTTGAGCTCCTAAGCGAACTCAATCTAGAGCCGGCAAGCGACGAGGTGCTCAGGAGGTACTATGACGCCTTAAAGAACGCGTCCCTTAAGGCTAAGGCACCCTTCGAGCTGGAGCGACTGCCGGATGAGTTAGAATTAGGATTAAACTCTCCTGTGTTTAAGGAAGTAGCTGAGAGATGCCTTGGATGCGCAGGGTGCAACATGGTTTGCCCGACGTGCTTCTGCTTCGACGTCATAGATGAGCCCGAGTTAGACGGAGGCGCGGTCAGGATTAGGGTGTGGGACGGTTGCATATCATACACTTACGCGGAGGTTGCTGGCGGGAACTTCAGGAAGGACTTATGGGCAAGGTACAGACACTGGGTTCTACACAAATTCGCATACTGGGTTAGGCAATTCGGGGTTTTTGGGTGCGTCGGTTGCGGTAGGTGCATCACGTGGTGTCCCGCAGGAATAGATCTGCGGGAAACGATTAAGAAAGTAGTTGAGTGGGTGAGAAGCCGTGAAAGTAGTTGAGGGTAGGTTAATCCCTAAGCCAGCCGTAATAGAGGACGTCATTGATGAAGCACCTAACGTCAGGACGTTCTACCTTAGGATGCCTGAGGGGTATCCAGAGCCGAAGCCAGGGCAGTTTAACGAACTCTACGTGATGGGCATGGGTGAGGTACCTATATCCGTGAGCGACGTCACACAGGAAGGGCTAGTTGCACATACAGTGCGTGCTGCTGGACGCGTTACGGAGGTACTTACTGAAGCTAATGTAGGTGATGTCATAGGTGTTAGGGGACCTTACGGGAAAGGATGGCCGGTCGAGCAGGCCGTAGGCAAGGATGTCTTAATAGTTGCCGGCGGCATAGGGTTAGCGCCGCTGAGGCCCGTCATAAGGCATATTGAAAAGAATAGAGCTAAGTACGGAAAGTTAACGATACTTTACGGGGCTAGGACGCCGAGGCACCTACTATACAAGTACGAGCTCGAAAAGTATGCCTCAATACCCAACACTGAGCTACTACTCAGCGTTGACGAGGCTGAGGGTCCTTGGGAGGGCCACGTAGGTTTCGTAACTGACTTAATACCTAAGGCTGACATAGACCCGGAAAGGACCATAGCAATGATCTGTGGGCCCGAGATAATGATGAGGTTCACGATCAAGAAGCTCTACGAGGTCGGCTTGAAAGACAATCAAATATACCTCTCGCTGGAGAGGAGAATGAGGTGCGGTGTGGGGCTCTGCGGGCACTGTCAAGTGGGCCCGTACTTCGTGTGTAAGCACGGTCCCGTATTCCCGCACTGGTTCATAAAGAAGTACTTCTGGGTGGAGCAAATATGATGCGCCGGAAACTTAAGGTCGCAGTCTTCAAGTTCACGTCCTGCTCCGGCTGTCAGCTCCAAATACTTAACATGGAGGACGAGTTACTGACCCTCACAGACGCCGTTGAGTTCACCTACTTCCTAGAGGCAAGCCGCGCTACTGCCCCAGGGCCCTACGACGTGGCGTTCATCGAGGGCTCCATATCAACACCTGAGCAGGAAGAGTTAGTGAAGCGTGTTAGGGAGAAATCACGTATCCTTGTCGCCATAGGTGCGTGCGCCACTGCTGGCGGCATTCAAGCCCTCAGAAACTGGTTGAGGTTAGATGAGGTTAAGAGGGTAGTGTACCCGAACCCGGAGTGGGTTAAGGCGCTAGAGCACTCGAAACCTGTGGCTGAGGTAGTTAAGGTTGACTACGAACTACGTGGATGCCCGGTCAGCAAAGAAAGGTTGCTGAGCTTCATAAAGCAGGTACTCGTCGGCAGGAAACCCTACTTAAGGAGGGAAGCCCTCTGTATGGACTGTAGAAGGAAGGGCAATGTCTGCGTAATGGTGGCTAAGGGGATACCGTGCTTAGGGCCCGTAGTTCAGGAAGGATGTGGTGCCCTCTGCCCGACCTTTGGGCGCGGGTGCTACGGGTGTTTCGGTCCAGCCATAGACGCTAGGCCTGAGGCGTTAGTGTTGAGGTTAAGGGAGATGGGTATGAAGGACCGCGATATCGCGCGGCTATTTAAGGGCTTCACAGGCTGGTCCGAGAAGTTCCGCAAGGTAATTAACGAGTTGGAAGGTGGTGCGAAATGACGGGTAATGGTCGTGAGTCCCTCGAAATAAGGGTAAGTAACCTCGCCCGAGTTGAGGGTGAGGGCGGGGTTTACCTGAAAGTGAGTGGCGGTAGGGTCGAGTACGTTGAGGTACACATTCATGAGGCACCAAGGTTCTTTGAAGCCATACTTAAGGGCAGGCACTACCTTGAGGTCCCAGACATAACTGCCAGAATATGCGGTATATGCCCCCTAGCCTACGTGATGAGCTCCAGCAGGGCGATGGAGAAGATCTTAGGCATAAAGCCGCATGAGGAGGTATTCAAGCTCAGGAGAATAGCTTACTTGGGCGAGTGGATAGAGAGCCACGTGCTCCACGTAGCCCTACTGCACGCACCTGACTTCCTCGGGTACGACTCAGCACTGCAGATGGTTGAAGAGCACGGCGACTTCATCAGGGACTCCCTGAAGCTCAAGGCGTGGGGCAATAGGGTGCTTGAGGTCGTGGGAGGACGTCCAGTGCACCCTGTAGTGTTCCGTGTTGGGGGCACGTACAGGATCATAAGGCGTGACGAGTTGCTCCCGCTACTGAAGCGCGTTGAGGAGATGAAGCGCAGGGCTAGGAGGGTGTTGGAGTTCGTCGCTAACCTACCGATGCCCGAGTTTAAGCAGGACATCACGTACGCGTCGCTAAGGAATGACGTAAGGTACCCGATACTAGAGGGCGATGTGGTGACCAGTGATGGGGAGCGCTTCAAGGAGGACGACTTTGAGAAGCATATTGAGGTTGAGCAGGCTAAGTATTCTAACTCGCTGAGGTATAGGTTGAGCGGTGGCAGGCCCTACTGCGTCGGCCCCCTAGCCAGATTCAACCTGAACTACGACCTCCTAGCCCCCGAGGTTAAGGATAAGCTAGCGGAGCTCGGGATTAAGGCACCACTACGTAATGCGTTCCAAAGCATAATAGCTAGGGCTGCGGAGGTGTACCACGCCGTCGTGGAGCTCGACGAGCTAATAACGTCCTACAAGGAACCACCACAGCCCTACATTGAAGGCGAGGTTAGGGAGGGAGAGGCCGCAGCAATAACTGAGGCGCCCAGGGGGATGCTCTACCACAGGTATAAGATAGATGATGACGGCTTCGTGCAGTACGCGAACATCGTGGCCCCAACATGCCAGAACTACGTCGCGATGGAGGAAGACATAAGGAGGCTGGCCCCGAACCTACTCACGATACCGCGTGATAAAGCGCAGTGGGTGGTGGAGCAATCTATAAGGAACTACGATCCCTGCATATCATGCTCGGTTCACTTCATAAAGCTACACATAATTAACGAATAACATTAAAGTATCTCAAAAACACGTTAAACTGCATCGAGAGAAAGCGTTTTTACATTCCCTCACGAAAACACCTTTGGAATACGTGTTCCGGTGGGTGTTTTAATGGAAGAGATCAGACTCCATGGCCGCGGGGGCCAGGGCGTTGTTATGTGCTCCGAACTAATTGCCCTGGCGGCCCTGCACGACGGGAAATTCTCCCGGGCCTTCCCGTGGTTCGGGATGGCCCGAAGAGGGGCTCCGGTAACGGCCTTCGTATCGTTAGGGAAGAAAAGCGAGTTCAGTAGGAGCATGATATACTCGCCGAAGTACGTTATGGTGCTTGACCCAAGGCTACATAGGGTCCTGCCGACGGTCACTAAGGGGCTGAGGGAAGGAGGGGTCTACATCCAGAACACCCCCAAGCAACCTAAGGAGGTGCTCTCCGAGTTAAGGCTTGAGGCGAGGTTATCGAAGATAGCCACCATAGACGCCACCAAGTACGCGATGGAGTTCATGGGGAGGCCAATACCTAATATAGTGATGTTAGGTGCGTTCGCTAAGGTCACGGGCCTTATAACGCTTGACTCAGCCATTAAGGCCGTGAAGGAGAGGTTCCCTCAGAAACTCTGGGACAGTTACGTTAGGTGTGTGAGGGTTGGGTACGAGAACGTTTCTACGGAGGTGTTAAGTAATGAGTAATGAATTACCTGAGGTACCCTTAGTTAGGTTAGATACGCTATGGTCTGAACCCACCGCCAGCTGGAGGGTGCTTAAGCCAGTCATAGATCTCGAGAAGTGCAGGAAGTGCTGGCTATGCGTTGACTTCTGCCCTGAGGGGGTGATCTCGAAGAGTGAGGAGGGCCCAGTGATAGACTACAGGTTCTGCAAGGGATGCGGGGTGTGCGCGAATGAATGCCCCGTCAAAGCAATAAGCATGGTTAGGGAGGTGTGAAGCCATGGGTAAGCTAACCTTACTCTCAGGCAATAAGGCCGTAGCGTACGGCGTTAAGCTATCGAGAGTGCAGGTAGTGTCAGCATACCCAATAACGCCGCAGACACCCATAGTTGAGTACATAGCTGAGTTCGTCGCTAAAGGAGAGCTGAAGGCCGAATACGTGCACCCCGAGGGCGAGCACTCAGCCATAGGTGCGGCGCTGGCCGCCGCGATCGGTGGTGCCAGGTCATTCACGGCGACGTGCTCGCAGGGCTTCGGCTACGGCTTCGAAGTCATAGCGCAGGCACCAGCCTACAGGGCTCCCTTCGTCATGGCCGTAGCTAACAGGACCCTCGGGTGGTACTGGGCCCTAGCCTCAGACTACTCCGACACGATGCCCGCAAGGGACCTAGGGTGGATTCAGTACTACGTTGAGGGATGCCAGGAGTGTTTGGACGCGGTCATCCAGCTCTATAGGATAGCGGAGGACGAGAGAGTCTTACTGCCAGCAATGATGAGCCTCGACGGGTTCCACGTATCCCACTCATCCGAGCCCGTTGACATCCCTGATCAAGCAGAAGTCGACGAGTTCCTCCCACCCAGGAAGGTCTACGACCACGTCACTGACCCCGACTCCAAAGGCTACATATTCCCGGTACTGCCAGCACCGCTCCACACGCCATACAGGAGGATCTTCGAGGAAATACTGCATAGGACGAAGGACGTGATTAGGGAGGTAACGAAGGAGTTCAAGGAAAGGTTTGGGAGGGAGTACGGTTTAATAGAGGAGTACAGAGTCGAGGGCGCCGATCACCTCCTCATAACAATGGGGTCCATGACAACCGCCGCTAAGCGCGCCGTGGATAGGGCAAGGTCAGAGGGCATTAAGGTAGGCCTAATTAGGGTAGCCTTCTACAGACCCTTCCCAGCAGAGGAGATCAGGGAAGTCATTGAGAGGGAAGGAGTAGCTTCAGTGGGTGTTGTGGATAGGGCGGTAGCGCATGGCACGCGCATGGGTCCTTTAGGCCTCGACATCCTATCAACACTGTATAGCCTTAGTGGTAAGGTGCCCGTCACGAACTTCATAGCTGGGATGGGCGGTGATGACGTATCAGTAAACGACTTCAGAGGAATGATCGATAAGCTAATCAAGAGTTCCTGCCCGAGCGACGGGTGCGTCAGGACAGTATACGTCGAGCATAAACCGCCTCAGAGAAGGGGCTCGGTTGAATTCAGGGACACGGTCTACGCTCCCGGCTGCCAGCTCTGCGCGGGATGTGGCGCGACACTGATTACGAGGCACGTGCTACGCGTGGTCGGGAAGCGCTCGGTTCTGGTCTTCCCGCCCAACTGTGTCTCAGCCTCCATAGCGATGCACTTCCCGAGCAACTGGGTGGGGGTACCGTGTGTCCTAGCGAATTACGCTGCGACAGGCGCTTACGCTAGGGGCCTCGTCAGGGCCTACAGGGTGAGGGGTAAGAAGGACGTTAAGGTCGTGGCGTTCGCCGGCGACGGGTGTGCTGCCGACATAGGCCTGCAGTCACTCTCTTCGGCCGCTGAGTGCGGCGAGCCGATACTGTGGATAACATACGATAACGAGGCATACATGAACACAGGAGTACAGAGGAGCGGAACCACACCGGCTAAGGCGTGGACAACCACCACGCCCGTAGGTACGGTGTGGAGGGGTAAGCGTGAGTTCCCGAAGGACTTAATATCGATAATGATCGCACATAAAGTACCCTACATAGCCACTGCCTCACCAGCGTTCCTCAGAGACATGGAGGTCAAGCTAAGGAAGGCTATGGAGGTAGTGGAGAAGGGTGAGGGTCTAGCATACGTACACATACACTCACCCTGCCCCACCGGGTGGAGATTCCCGGAAAGCAAGACCGTCGAGGTCGCCAGGATGGCCGTACTCACCGGCGCGTGGCCGCTACTCGAGGTAGACCATGGTGTATTTAAGTTGACGGTCAAGCCAAGCAAACTGAGGCCGCTTAAGGACTACGTGAGGCTACAGGGCAGGTTCGCACATCTGAGCGACGAGGACTTAAGAAACATACAGGCGGTCATCGAGAATAACTGGCATAGGCTCATGGAGCTCCACGGCAAGAAACTATTCTGATTCTTTCCCCCCTAAACAAGTATCCCTGAATACTTTTCCTTTCCATCCTCTCTGTTTAGTTAAGCACTTAAGCAGTTCGCCTTTATTGAACACTCCTGATTCTTGCGAACACCGATAGGGCTGAGGCCGCGGCTGCAGCGTCTTCAGGCCTTTCGTATGTTGGGATACCGTTCTCCTCAAGCAACTTTCCTGACTCTTCGGATACGTAGCCAGCCATGAACATAGCTATAACTGGCTTCTCGATCCCTGCTTCCCTAAGTTCCTTGATCGCCTTGAGGGCGCCTTCAGCGTGTTCCGTGGGCGTTATGCCGGCGAAAGTCGGTACCACGCACGCCACGATCAGTAGGTCAACGTTGTTATCGCTCAGCAATGTCTTAACGCACTCGTAGTAGTCGTTACCCCTAGCCCCCGCCGTCGTGTCTACGGGATTCCTTACAGACGCTATGGGGGGTAGGAAGCTCCTTAAGTGCTTCTTAGTTTCCTCACTCAGCTTAGCCAGCCTCAACCCTCTCGCCTCAAGCTGGTCGGTGAGTAGGACCCCAGCTCCTCCGGCGTTAGTTAGTATGGCCACTCTATTGCCTTTGGGTAATGGTTGCGTGAATGCCCTAGCCATGCTTATCATCTCGTCAATCGTGTCAGCGACTAGGATGCCTGCCTGCTTGAAGGCCGCCTCATAGACCCTGAAGTTTCCGGCTAGGCTACCTGTGTGTGACGCCACCGCCTTAGACCCTGCCTCACTCCTGCCTCCCTTAAGGGCTACCACCGGCTTGACCTTCGCTACCCTCCTAGCTGCCTCCATGAATCGCTTACCATTCTTCAACCCCTCCACGTAGAGCGCTATGGCCGTCGTCTCAGGGTCATTCGCTAGGTACTCCATTAGGTCCGCGAAGTCCACGTCCGCCATGTTACCTACACTCACGAACTTAGAGAACCCTACCCTCTCCTTAATGGTCTTGTAGATTATCGCCCCACCCAACGCACCGCTCTGACTTATGAAGGCGACGCTACCCTTCTTAGCGGGCATTATGAAGGTGGCGTTTAGGTTAGCACGCGTGTTCATCACGCCAACACAGTTAGGGCCGACGATCCTCATCCCGTACTTCCTAGCTATCCCCACTAACTCCTCCTCATCCCTAGCGCCCTCAGGCCCGGTCTCACTGAAGCCCGCGGTTATGATGACAACCGCCTTAACCCTCCTCTCACCACACTCGACTAATGCTTGCTTAACGAACTTCTTAGGAACAACTATGACCGCCATATCCACGGGATCGGGAACCTCCAGCACGGACTTGAATGCCTTAACCCCCTGCACGTACTCCCTCCTAGGGTTGACCGGGTAAACCTCCCCTCCCTTATACTCCCTTAAGTTCTTGAAGACCTCATACCCAAGCTTCTTAGGGTCGTCGGACGCACCTATGACTGCCACACCCCTAGGGTTAAAGAACGCGCTTAATTCCGAGGACATTCACCTTCCCTCGAAGAAAATTGACGCAGACATAATAAGTGATTAACCAACACACAAACATCAATAAACGATTTTCTCGAAGAATCCTCTCATCATTACATGCCACACCTTAATTAGCGGCTCACCTAATCCGCTCGCCCTCCACCTCGACCCAGTCTATTTCTAGGTAGGACCTCCTCCTGTTTTCCTGGGTTACGTGCCTGAATACCTTGCCTGCATCACCCCTCCTCGGCTCGAAGACAGCGTTATCTATCCATGCGTCGACCCTGCATGCTTTAGGTTCCTTGATGCTGGTTTCGAGCTGTGCTAGGTGCTCGCCGTTGATCAGGAAGGATGCTTTCCTCCCTGACCACCTGACTTCGTATGTGTTCCATTCCTCTAGTTTGAGGTCCTGCTTAGCTGGCTTGCTTGACGCTATCCTTACTGGGGCCGCGAAGGGTAGGAGCGTTAGCGCTATCTTATAGGTGGTTATGCTTGACTCGAGCTTCACTGGGTAGAATACGTTGCCTAACTGCATGAACAGCCCTCTGAACGGGTATGACCCGTAAGCCCTTAGGTAGATGAACCATGCGGGGAAGCTCTCGTCTACACGCATGCTGTGGTTCCAGAAACCGAAGCCCGCGCTGCCGTAGTGGTGGCCAAGCAGCCTCGCCTTAACCCTCACGATCCCGCTGACCCATTTAAGCTCCTCGAACTCGCCGTCAGCTATCTCGGCGTTAGAGTAGTAGAGGGCTTCCGTGGGACCCATCCACATTCTGAGCACACTTCCCTCCAGCTCGAACCCTGCGTTCCCATCCACCCTCCATCCCCAGTACCCGCGCTTCTCGGTAAAGTCATCCCTTACTGTAGGCATACCCTCTCACCTTCTAGGGTGCTTACTCTCCGCGCTTCAGGAGTTCCTTTATTTCCCTGTTAATAATGTCGGGTTTCTCGTAGAGTATCATGTGGCCCGCTCCCTCAACGACGAGTAGCTTGGAGTTAGGGATGAGTTCATGCAACCTCCTTGACTCCTCAGGCGGTGTGACCGCGTCTTCCCTCCCCACAGCTATGGTTGTGTCTGCCCTCACCTTGGGGGCGTACTCACTGGCGTCGTAGTCCAGTAGCTGGTAGAGGTACTTGAACGCGTGTGGCGGCAGTGATTCCAGATATTCCTTGTTGTCCTGAATGAATTCCTCGTAGATCTCCTCCGGCGTCTCCTTGCTGAAGAATAGCTTCCTGTACATTCTCCTTGTTAGGAAGTTCTCCGTGAAGAATAGCTTCCTCCAGAACGCCGGGGGTAGGTGCTGTATGACCCAGTCCGTGAAGTCCGTCCTGAGCCTGACGACGGACCCTATCAGGCATAGTGCGGGCACCTCACGCGTTGTCGCGTAAGGTAACGCAACCATGGTTCCGAAGCTATGCCCCACTAACACGGCCTGCCTGTCCTCAACCCCTAAGGCATTAAGCACTGTACTTAAGTCCTGAAGGTACTCCTCTAGAGTCACTCTCTCGGGCTTGCCTGACTTCCCATACCCCCTCTGATCATACGCAATGACCGGGTACCCACGCTCAACTAAGTGATCTACCTGGAACCTCCAGTTACTTACTTGACCCGGAGACCCGTGTAGCAGGACGGCCACGCGCCCGTCAACATGCTTGCCCCAGAAGTTCGAGCACACGTTCAGCTCGACGCCGTCGAACGACTTAATGAGCATACATTCAAAACCCTTGGGTGGGGACCACACAAGCATCACTCCTGAACAATTCGCAATTAAAGAAAATATGAGTTTAATTTCCTTAAATTTACTATACTAGATGTAGGCTAAATGTAGGTACTACGGTAGGAGCTTATGCACGATATTGAGGAAATACTATGAATAGCTTTGATAAGGATGAGGAAGAGCTAGTGATAATATCAAGTAACATTAGCGTTGACCCTGCAAGAAGGGTAATCTACCTAAGAAAGAACTCAATGACACCGGAAGATAAGGTTTCCCTAGGGTTCGCTAAGGTACTTAACGAGCAAGGAATTAAGTACGCAATCGTCGCTGGTTACGTAGCAATACTCTTCGGCCGTGCTAGGAGGAGTGACGGTATTGACTTCATAAGTGATCACTTAAGTCTTCAGGAATTCCTTGAGCTTAACTAAGGCACTCGCGTCTAATGGGTACGTCCTCATGCAGGGAGAAATAAGCGAGCCTTGTTCCCTAGCTGATGTGTATCGTGGGTACTTAGCTGAAGGGTTCTCAATTAGGTTCATGCACGACGACGTGATAATACCTAACATAGAGTTTAAGCTGGCAAGAAATGCATTGCAACAGTACTCGATAGAACACGCGTACAGGGTAGTGATTAACGATGCACATACTGTTAGGATAGCGCCTCCGGAACTCCAGATAGCATACAAAGTCTACTTAGGGTCAGATAAGGACTTAAGCGACGCCATATTCATCTACGAGCTCTTCAAACCAATCATAAGAATCGAGGAAATGACCAAATGGTGTAAAGAATTGGGGGTGGGGTGTGATTGGTTAGTGAAGGAGTGATGGCTGAAGTTAGAGAGGATAGAATCAAGAACCTCAAAGACCTGTTAAGACATGCTAGGTGGGAGGCCCGTATGGTTAGGGAAATGGGGGCGAAGTGGTTTGAGATTAGGGATTCATGGTTAATTAAGGCTTGGGAAGCTGACAATGAATTCTTGAAGGACAACCCACAAGTAAGGAAAGCATTAATCAAGGCACTAACCCAAGATAAGGAGAAAGCACGCCGCAGAAAAGCTTTGTAATTGCCTACGTAAGAAGTTCCTTAACGCCCCTTCAGCGCTGACCTCGTTATTAGGAATAGGTCGGGGTCTTCATAGCTTGCTTCCCCAAGCTCCTTATCCGGCACATTCTTCGGGCTGGGTTAGGTGTCTTTTGACCTCAGGTTCTTAGTGAGACTATCCCGAGTATCTTCACCCATGCTTACGTGGATGCGCTTCGAGTCTCCTAGCCATGCTTTAGCGTAGCATTTCTTGAAGGGTCGGGCCTCGCAGGTAAATAAGCTTTAACATATGTTGATGAGTTACCGTGTGAATTCGAATAAATTGACTTCATCAAAGCAAAACTAGGATTCGGAGTCTTACCCCCGCTTAATGATTATGTCGCCTACCTTAACCCCTATGTCCTCAGCCACTACCGGGCATTTAGTCATTAGGAGGAAGTATATTCCTTTTACTTCGCTTAAGTCCTCGTAGTTCCCTTGTCCTTTCGATATCACTAGGTCGTGGTTCCTTATCCACGAGAGTACCTCGGGTGAGGAGCGCTCGGGTCCCGTACCGGGCTTGCCGCTCGAGACTTCCCTGAACTCTATGTTTGGTAGCTTGCCTAGGCCTACGTAGAGGGCGTCCTCTATCGTGGCGTCGTTGATTATTGGGCCTCCCTTAACGACGAAGGATACCCTTCTGAAGGGTTTCCCCCTGACCCTGATCATCTCCTCTATTAGGAGCTTATCGAAGACTATCTCCCCCGCGTTGTCGGCAAAGTACAGGAGGGTTTCCGCGCCCAGCACGTCCTCCCTTAACCTGCTGTAGTCATCTATGGCTGGCTCCTGCCTCATGACCCTCTCAATCGTTGCTTTCAGGTCGTAGGTCTCGACGGCAGCGAAATCAATTATGTTTCCCGCTATAGCTACCTTAACGGCAGCCCTTAACGGGTCGTCATGCGAAGCTATTAGGGCCTTAACTTCATCCACCAATGCTAGGGCCTCATCATTGCTTGCCCTCTTGAGGTCCTTGTACGGGTCATCAACACCCGTTAACTCCCCGATTAACTCGGCAACCCTTGACGCCCTAACGAGCTGTGGCGGAGTCCCAACCCACTCCATCTCAGTTAAGCGACGCATCACCCTACGCAGTACCTCCTCCTGTATCCTCGGGTCGTTCGTCGCTAGCCTAGCTGCCTTGAGTGCCTGCTTAACTATGCATACCACGCAGTCCAGCCTGAGCTTCATGCGGCCTCAACCACGAATAAGGGTACCACACCATATTATAGGTTCCTGAACCAGCAAGTTTGAGGGAACAATAATTTCTTTACGTGCGCACTTAGTTCTTTGGGTTTAAGCTATGATACCGTCGGTAATCATGCTGCTAAAGCGCAGACTCAAGCTACTGCAGTTAATGCGGAGAAGTAAGCTGTCGTACGTCGCCCTAGCATCCCTCGCTTCAGCAATCATTAACGGCTTCCTCTTCTACTTAACGGAAGGTGTTATCGGCGGTAGGCAGGACATAACGTTGTGGCGTGCCTT
>JAMOOZ010000092.1 GCA_027064885.1 Desulfurococcales archaeon | reverse complement strand
ACTTAACCCACTTCTTCACACCTACACTTGAGTTGTACACATAGGCATCATCCGGCACCGTCACACTATAGAGTACCTGGTAGCCCTTAACCCTAATTGGTACGGGCATGCCGTTAATGGGTGAGCTGTAGAAGTCAAAGTCCCTGACTAGCCTACCCATTAACTCGCTGTATACGTCATTGAAGCCTAGCACCGTATTCCAGGCACTCATGAAGAGGGCACCCTGAGCCGAGAACTCCACAACGGTTGCCTTACCATCCACAGTCTGCAAGGTTCTCAGCGCCCACGGAGTCCAGACACCACTGGCAACACCAGGCACTAACTGGGTTACCCTATCCCTACACACAGGCGCGAACTCCCAGTTCTCAGTAATGAAGACTCTGGGTGAGTGCCAGACACCGTCGTAGAGCATCTCCTCTATCTCCTTCCATAGCTTGTCAACGTTCTCCTGCGTGTATGAACCGTAGTACAGGTCCAGTCCTAGCTTGTACATTGAGGCGTTGTACCAGTACCACCACTTAGCAATCCTGTGGTTGGGTCCGTAGCCCCTCAGCGGAGCGTAGAAGAAGGCGGTGTCGTACCTAGCATAAATATCGATGTCCTCACCCATGCTCACCCAGCCCTCAGTGTATAGCGTCCATACCACGTTACCTAACCTCGAGGAGGTCGTCACCGGGTTAGTACCGTAGATTATGGGAGTTACTACTGACCTCTCCCTCTCGATCCTCACTACCTTTAGGTTCCAGTACTGCTCCATCCAGGTGGAGATCTGCCTACCAACCTCAAGCCTTTCGTCCTCGACTCTGATGACGAAGTATATTGTTACAGGTTCACTACTACCATCAGGCTTCACGAAGTACCAGTACTTACCGGTTGGTGATGATGAGTCGGACTTTAACACGAGCATCATGTTGTACTTCTTTAGGGTCTCGTTAGCATTCTTCATGGCGTCCATAAATAGCTTCACTGCCTTATCCTTGTCACCAGCCGGCGTTAAGCCTAGATCAGCATATATATGCTTCAGCCTGTCGTAGGCTGGGTGTGAAGGCCTTATCGCACCAAGGGCTGGGGCAGCACTACCTCCGTAAATCCTCCTAACTATCAGGTCCCTGTCAACCAAGAAGTTAAGCGCGAACCTTATCTCCCTGATGCCGAACGGGTTGAAGTGCAGGTTCTTATAGTCCTTAATGTCAGTTATGTTGACCCAGTTGCCTTCCTGCGGGTTCCAGTAGATTAGACCGGGTAGTTGCTGGCCTGGGTAGCTAGTGTCTAGGAGCTGCACCTTGCCAGGCGCGTTCGGGTCGATGACGTTTGCTGCCGGGTTAATGCCTATGTCGACGTACGTGGTTGTTGACCTGATTAGCTTTAACTTACCCAACACTGCTGGATCGAGGCCCTGGTATTGAGGTAGCGGGGATGACCAGGCGAACACGTCTGCCTTACCGTTAGCCACTTCCAGTATTGCGGCCTCCCTGTTCAGCCTAACCTTCCATGTTATCTCAGTCACAGGCTTCCCTGAAGGAGCCTGCGCCGAAGCCTTAAAAGCAGCGACAGGGATTACAGACACAGCTATCAATACCAGTATTAGGAGAGGCACAATTATTTTCCTGCTCATAAGGTCACCTCATATATTGATGAATTGCCATCCTTTTTAAGCATTACTTAAAAGTGTTCTTTAAAGCATCTACAAAAGTACAATAAAACATGATAATACCCAATAAAATTTGCTTAGGTAATATAAACTCACTATGCGTAGTCAAAAGTTTTTAACATGTTTCACGGGAAATCCTCTTCTTATTGACGTACACATGACGTTAAGCAAACATAAAATCGTCGCATTAATCCCAAATATTTTTTATATTCTTGTTAATTCACTATCCACATGAGGCGAAGATTTTGTATCCTATAAGGAAGTCGAATAAGCCACCATATATATACTGGAAGAAGTTAGTCGTTGCGGGACTTGCATTATTAGTCATTACGATACCCCTAGCAATAATGTCCACTGAGATAAACTATGATATAAAGTTCATTGAGCAAGGGCATGTCATTTCAGGGGAAAGAATACCTAAGAATATGCCTCCCGCCAGCGTATTAGCTGGGGTGAGGACCTTCATGACGAACTTCACTCTCAAGGTACCTAATTGCGGCTTAAGGTACATTAACGTAACGATATACGGCACTAACAAGAGCATTATTGCCGAAGTACATCAAGGCATCGCGTCTATTTTACTGCCTGGTGCTGAGTTCCTTAATGTAAGCGTGCCTAACGAATGTAACGCAACGTATTCCTACATAATAGTCGAGTTAAGCAGACCGTATTCAACACTGGTGTTCATTTCAGCACTTACCTCAGTTACCGGGGCTGTGTTAGGTGTGCTAGGTACCGTGCTTTTCATAAAGCAGAGGCACTTAATGAAAGCTGAGGAAAAGTATCTTTAAAGAGAGAAGTAACTCTTAGTTCCCCTTAAATTATCTTTAATGCACTAATTATACTGGATGATGAAGTGGGCAGCCTTAGACTGCTAGGGATGAAGACCACCAGTTCACTCTGACACCCCCTACCTCGATTATAGGAACTCTCGAGAACTAAGAAAGATCAAGAATTCATGAAGACCCGGTCTAAAGGTAAAATATTGTTCACTTTTTACTCTGGTGGGGGAGGGAGATTTC
>JAMOOZ010000091.1 GCA_027064885.1 Desulfurococcales archaeon | reverse complement strand
AGCCTCGGAGGGGCTTTTAGCGGAAAATATACGTGACTCGTGAGACGCGGCTGTCTCGGGATCCTTTAGGGCGTGACCCGTCGCGATAATGACTGTCACTTCATCACGGTCTATTTCCCGTGACTTAAGTAATTCCCTTAAACCTGCTAGTGGGGCTGCACTAGCTGGCTCAACGCCTATGCCCTCAAGCCTTGCTAAGGTGGATTGTGCATTCAGTATTTCATTATCACTTACCGCAACTATCGCACCGCTTGATTCCTTAACGGCTTTGAGAGCCTTAACCCAGTTTATGGGTTTACCTATCCTTATTGCTGTAGCTATAGTTTCTGGCGACTCCACGGGGGTTAACGTTAACTCACCCGCATCCCAGGCCCTAGCCAGCGGCGCTGCCCCTTCAGCTTGAACACCATACATCCTTGGAAGGGAATCTATTACTCCTCCTTCCTTGAGTTCCTTGAAGCCCTTCCAGATCGCGGATATGTTACCGGCGTTCCCTACGGGTACCACTACGGCATCGGGAACTCTCCCGAGCTGATCATGTATCTCATACGCTATCGTTTTCTGACCCTCTAGACGCCAAGGATTGAACGAATTCAGTGGGTAGAGTTCCCTACTCTCTAATGAAGCGTTAATCACTGCCTTAAGCGCGTCATCGAACGATCCCTCAACCTCGATAACCACTGCACCGTGGAGTATTGCCTGCGACAGTTTGCCTCGGGCAACCTTTCCCTTAGGTAGCACAACAACACACTTCATGTAGGCCCTAGCTGCGTACGCCGCAGCTGATGCTGAGGTGTTCCCTGTGCTCGCAACCATGATTCCCTTAAAGCCTAGATATCTCGCTAGGGTTACTCCTACGGTCATTCCCCTATCTTTAAAGGATCCTGTGGGGTTAAGCCCCTCGAATTTAATAAATAATTCCTTCATACCTAGTTCATCACTCGCCCTTCTTGACCTTATCAGTGGGGTCCCACCCTCGTTCAACGACACTATCTCCGCCCTATCTGGCACTGGTATTAGGGACCTGTACCTCCAAACGCCTAGGCTTCTGGGTATTGCCTCCCAATCTACGTTCCCGTGGAAGGCTAACTCAACGCTTAGCGGAAGCCTGCAGTGTGGACATAGAAAGGTCGTATAGGACGGATGCAACGATTTTCCACA
The DNA here is from genome assembly GCA_027064885.1 of Desulfurococcales archaeon. Classification (GTDB taxonomy): domain Archaea; phylum Thermoproteota; class Thermoprotei_A; order Sulfolobales; family NBVN01; genus WAOL01. The sequence continues at coordinate 12,757 of JAMOOZ010000091.1, read as the reverse complement.
CATAGGGCATACTAACTTAACACTATAAGGGCGGGATCCGTTTATAGTGAGCTTGTTTCCACCGGCATCACCCTACGTTTCTTGCTTAGTTTGAGTAGTATGTCAAGGCAATATAAGCTTTTTGTATCCCATGTAGATATTGTCAATAACGTGGGATTACCTCAGCATTCTCTAAAGAATGTTATTTATTAAATGTCCTTAAACAGCAGAATATTACTTAAAGCGTATTCCTGCGGTTCTGAGTAGTTATTGTTGGTACGAAAAATAGCTCAATCTCATTAGTTGATAAAAATTTATTTAGCACTTTTCCTTAATATTATGTACATTATTGCACCTACTACAACTATAGCTACTATTCCTACGCCTATGACTACTGCAGGAGAGAGTGGTTGCCCTGACGGGCTTTGAGGTTGCGCTGTTATTGATGGTGAGGTGCTAGACGACGTTAACGTGGTACTGGGCGTGGTCTGCGGTGTCGTGCTTGTTGTAGTCGTTGTTGAGGTGGTTGTTGTTGTCGTGGTCGTTGATGTGCTTATCGTGGTGCTTGAGGTTGTGGTTGTCGATGAACTTGTAGTTGTAGGAGAGGATGTTGATGTAGTAGTGCTCGTAGTGGTTGTTGTGAATGTTGTTACTTCGCCATTGGCGTATTTAAATACCTTGAATGTTGTGTGGTTTGCGAAGTCCGTTGCTGTTATGTTTAGTAATGCATTATTGGTTAGTCCTTTAATCCAGAAGTTCAGCACGACAGATCCTGAGGAGAGTGATGATGGTGTGTTAATGTCATATACTTGGGCTTCCTTCCAGCTTTTCCCATCATCCGTGCTGTAGTATACCTTAATGTCCTTCACTCCCCAACCCTTATCGGCAACACTGACTACCCCTTCGAACCAAGCTGAGTCCTTCTTTGACTGGGTAATCTTTACCTTGTCACTTATTTGCGGCTTGCCGTCATCTGGAGTTGCGGCTACAGTGTACTGAATCACGCTGTTTGGTGTTAGGTTGACGTTAAGTATCCTGAGGTAGTAATAACTGTTGGTTTCTATCACCTCTACTTTCGGTGGCTTAGGTATTATCTTGTACTTACTTATTGGTATGTCCTTAGGTAGCTTGAACTCTATGAATATGTTGTTGAATGTTTCGTTAAGGTAGTTTATTGCTTTGAAGCTCACTGCATGATGTTTTCCATCGTTGCTTGGGCTGTAGTAGTAATCTATTAATCCGAGGATATATGGTACTGTTCCTTCGCCACTGTCTATGGGTATGCTGTTGGGGTACTTGTTTAGTGGGGCTCCCGGCGGATATGTTAGGGTATTGGTAGTGAATGAGCCGTTGGCGTAGACCGTTATTAGCCTGAATCCTCTCTTGTCCTTCTCACGGACATCGAAAGGCACGCCAGACATTGTTATGAAGTAGTACTTCGTCCCGTTGTATATCACAACATTGTTTATGTCCGTGTGGGTGTGCGCTGTGAAAACTAAGCGGACGCCGTACTTCAGGATTATACTGAATAATTTCTTTGCTTCTCCCGAGTGGTCTGCCCAGGACCCATATATGTAACCTTCCTTAAGGAGATTGTCAAAGTCGTCTACTGAGTTAACCTTAACTTCAGCTATTTTCTCGTCCCTTATCTTATAACCAAAGAGTGGGTGATGGAAGATCATTATCTTAACCTTGTCTGGGTTATTCTTTAGTATGTTTTCTGCCCACTGGAGCTGCGACATTGGTACCCAGCCGTCCATCCCTGAATCTAATACTATTATGAGGAACTTCCCTATAGATACACTGTAGTTTCTATAGCCCATAATGTTACTCCATGTTGTGGCCTCGTTTACTTTCTCGTACTCATGATTACCTATTATGGCATATGATGGTATCTGAAGCGATAACCATCCCTGCAGGAAGTATAGCCACGCTGACATCATCGTAGGTCTGTCAACCTCGTCACCGTCGAAGAAGAAAGCATCCGGATGAATTAAATTAGCTTCAGCAACCATTTCAAACCAGTATGGCTTCCCAGCAGGTGTTTTAGTATCCCCTGTTACTATAATTTTCAGTTCCTCTGGTTCCTTCTCAAGAATCCAGGCCGCGTGCGGCATTATGATATTGTAATTCTTACCTCCCGCACTGAACTTCAACGTGAAGTCATAAAGACCTGGCTTCACATCTTCGGACACTGTAAACTTTAAGATCCATGCCTTCCACTTCGTACTATATGATGGATCATCACTCAGCTCTAACGCGTGGCTCCCGTAGTATGGGTTCGATATCGTTAGGCTAACATCAGAGGGCTCAACGTTCTCCGGTAGCGCTACTCTAATTTCTAAGTCTTTCCCTATAACCACGGGTTCCGGATACGCTAGCGTTGGATACCTCACTACTTTCGCATAATACTGGACTACTGATGCTGTCGTGTTGTATACTGGGATCATGGAGGCAAGTAAGGTGAGTAAGACTAAAGCAGTTAATACTTTAACCGCTTTCAAACTTACCCCTCAATCACCTTACCCTACAATATACTATATTAACTTAACGTGACCCTTTCAAGGCCTATACATAGAATTAAATAACTGTAATTTAATGAAATGACAAGATATTTTGAGCAATATGTGGAAAAATTTAAAATTGTTTTACTTCTTCGCCTTAAAACCAATTACCGCGCCTATTATTAGACCTATTATTATACCCACTATTAGGAACACGTACTGTCTTGTGTTAAGGCCTGAGACCTCACTGTTCAGCTTGTTGACTTGATCCTGTAAGCTCTTAACCTGGTTCTCGTACTGTGACACTTTGCTCTGCAGGCTCTGTAGCTGGCTCTTGTATTGTTCGGCCTCCTTCTGGTACTGATCCTTCTCGCTCTTGACCTGGTTTAGCTGGTTCTGGAGGCTCTTAACCTGGTTCTCGTACTGAGTTACTTTGCTCTGCAGGTCCTTTAACTGGCTCTGTAGGGTCTGTACCTCATTCTGAAGGTTGATTAGTTCCTTACCTACCGTCGGTATTCTCTGGCCTAGTAGCCCAACGCCCCAGAGAATCACGTTCTTCACGAACGTCATGCCGCTTAGCTTGTATCCATGGTAGTCGTCCCTGTACATGCCTGTGTAGTGGTCGTAGGGCGCATCTCCACTTAGGAGGACTATGTTACCTTTGTCGTAGAATATCTCAGCAGCCATTAGCACGAAGCTCTTTCTAGGAGGGTTCAGAATATCATAGGCCTTCGGGTACGGCTTAACGAATTCATGTATTGTTGCGTCCTTACTCGTAACGGCTATCTTATAGATATTTGGTAGTGGCGGCTTCGTGTCGTTGAATAGCGGGTACCATTTGCCGTTATATTCAACCGCTAGTGCGCCAGGGCCATGGAAGAGTACTGGGTAATACACACCGCCAGCGAGGATTGCTAGCTCGGGGCTGGGCTGAATCAACGCCGTAGGTCTGTAGTCCTTCCCAGCATTTAATGTGGGGTCAACGACTTCACAATCATCGTTCCTTAGGTGAGACCCAGCTGCCTCCAGAACCTTGTTTGTGTTAGGTATCCTCAAGTAGTCGCCGCCCTTATAGTCGCTCTCACCAGTCACCCATAGGGTCTTGCCACCCTGGGCGAACCACTTCGCTATCGCCTGCGCCATTTCATCAGTTACGTTGTATGTTGTGTCAACCTGAACGAATATTATCATCTTCGCGTCTTTGATGTCGTCATAGGTGAAGTCCCCAGTAATGACCTTCCAGTTAACCTCTGTTATATTGCTCATCATTGCCTTAAGGTAGGGATCCTCGCCCATCAATCCTAACGCTATTGCAACCACTAAAGGCTTCTGTTGTGACTCCGCATAAACCGACGTTGTTAATGCTAATGCGCTTATAGCCAGTAGGGCCAGTGTTACAAGAGCTACAAACTTACCCTTCATTGTGTACCTCACCACCGCATGCATAGTATACTTTCATAATGTTCGTCATATTTTCGGTGGTGAGGTATATAAATCTGGCTTCGTTGAAACCTAATATGATATAACTCAATGGGACCCACCAATCATAAAATCTAATTTACTGAGATAAAGGTCTCAATCAAACATCATTTGATAAGCTTCGAAAAGTGTTTAATATGTTTCTTCTTAATGTAACCTCTAAATGATAAAGTAAGTGACCACAAGTACATAAACAAATCAAATAAAGATCTAGACAAAAGCTACCGATTGATGTAAAATTATATACTGCTTGGGTAATTCATTGTATGGTGACATTATGTCACGTGGAGCAAGACGCGCGATCTCACGTGCTACATCAATTGCTGTAATCATTATCATAATTATAGCTGTACTGGGTGGGATAGCTTGGTACTTAAGTAGTCAGAAACCGCCAACAACAACCACATCAACAACCTCCACAACTACCACTAGTACATCAATAACTACGACCACCTCAAGCACCACCACTACTACCTCTTCAACGACTACCACTACCTCGAGCACCACGCCAACAACAACCACATCAACAACTACAACCACCACGACCATGACAAGCACTCCTCAAGGAGGGGTAGTACTTAGGGTTCTTACGAGGCATCCATCAGACATCCTTGACCAAGCTAAGGTCGAGTTTCTGAAGACGGACTTAGCGAAGAAATACCATATAGTGGATATTGTCTGGCTACCTATAGAGCCCACACAGTGGATAGACACCATAAAATATGCCTCACAGAGAGGTCAGTCCATAGATGTGGCTTGGGGCGGTGGACCCACCATGTTCAACATCCTGATGCAAGAGGGGCTACTAGCAACCATAAACAGCAGTGACGTCATGCAGGTACTGAAAGATATTCCTAAGGAAATCGCTGGCTCCACAATGGTTAAGGCTGACAGTGAAGGTCACATAAAGTGGATAGCTGCAGCAATAGCGTCGTTCGGCTTCACGATAAACAAAGACAAATTGAATGAATATGGGTTGCCGATGCCAGGAGAGTGGGTTGACTTAGCAAGCCCGGACTTCGCAATAACATTACCGACACCTATGGTTGGTGTTGCTGACCCAACGAAGAGCACCAGCAACACCAGGATGTATCAAATAATCTTGCAGATTTACGGGTGGGAGAAAGGTTGGGAGATAATAACTAGGATGGCTGCTAATGCCAGGATCTACGACCAGTCAGGGCTTGTGAGGGATGCCGTCATCAGGGGCGACGTTGCTGTTGGCATAACTATAGACTTCTACGGATATACTGCTCAGCTCCAGAACCCCAAGGAGTGCCAGTACATTCTACCTAAGGACGGGACCATAGTTAACGGTGACCCAATAGCGATGCTGGTCACGACTAAGCACTCGCTAGCTGCCCAAGCCTTCATCGCTTGGGTACTGTCGCCTCAGGGACAAGCGCTTTGGATGAACCCGAAGATCAACAGGATGCCCATAAACCCGAAGGTCTTCACTGAGACCCCTGAAGGGAAGTCAAGGCCCGACCTAAAGGATGCATACGAGAGAACATTGAAGGCAACAACAATAAACTTCAATGAAACTCTTGCTGAGGAAACCGTGCACTCAATGAGGTGGTTCTACTACGCAACACTAACGCAGGCTCACGACGTCCTCCAGAAGGTGTGGAGAGAGATAGCACTCGCATATCTTCACGGTAAGATAAACAAGGAACAGTTAGAGAAGCTTATTGATGACCTAGCGAACCCCGACAAGTTTCAGTTCGAGGACCCCGAGACCGGGAAAACACTGACCTTCACTATGGAAGTTGCCAAGATGCTTAATGATAAAATATTCAAGAACGTAGACTATAGGAACAAGTTAATCGCTGAGTGGACTAAGCTTGCTAAGGAAAGATACCTTAACGTGGAAAAGGAACTACAAGCTTTAATAGGAGGCTGATTTTTTACTTGTATCGAGGCATGATAAATGCCACGCTTTTCTAATTTATTGAGAAGCGTGAAGCGCGAGTTCGATTCTCTGACAATCACTCAGCTAATATTCGTGCTCTTCATATTGATTTTCTTTCTTCTGCTTCCTGTTTTCTCAATATTATACAAAGCATTCATATTTCAGGGTCACTTGTCGCTTCAGCAATTCGAGCAAACATTCTCAAACCCGGATATGATAAAATATCCTCCAAACCTCCAGTTCTTTAAGATAGTGCATAGGTATAGGTTCGAGGTCTTGCCTAACGGGTCACGCATACTTGTTCCATTAGCAACGCTAGTTATAGGTACTGAAGGGCCCGACTTCGGTTACATATTCAACTCAATATTTGTGTCCGCCTGTGTCATGATTTTCGCGTCTATTATAGGGACGATTGCTGCATTCATAATGGCTCGATACAACTTTCCTGGAAAGAACGTATTCAGGGTACTCCTCTTCATACCGCTTCTAGCAACTCCCTTCGTGAACGCTTACGTCATAGGCAAGGTTCTAGGAGAGGGAGGATTACTAAACTACGTACTGCGTCACGTTCTCCACGCACCCTTCACAGTAGTGATTTCGGGAATACCTGCAGTCATACTTATACAGACATTAAGTTTCTTTCCGATAGTATATATGAACGTACTTTCAAGTATAATTAACATAGATCCATCGCTTGAGGAGCAGGCGGAAAACCTCGGGGCTCATGGCTTCAAGCTATTTAGGACAGTAACATTCCCGCTCTCACTCCCTGGCTTAGCGGCCGGCGCGACGCTAGTATTCGTGTTCAGCATGGAGGATCTCGGAGCACCTATAGGTTTAGCCGGTGCATTCGGTGACGGGCTCCATAACAAGCTAATGTCCTTCTATGTCTACACTCAGTTCCAGCAGGCATTTAGCTTAGAGCAGGTTTCCCCCTCAGCATACGTTGTTGCTTTGATAATGTTATCGATCGCTGTCGTTGCATTCATGATAATAAAGAAATACGTGTCACTCAGGCAGTACGCGATGCTTGCGAAGGGGGGCAGGTGGAGTCCTAGGGTCAGGAAGCTCGGACCACTGGGTATGTTAGCTGTTTACGCCTTCATGGTACCCTTAGTAATTGTTTCATGCTTCCCACAGATAGGCGTGGTTGTCTTAGCACTAACTAATTGGGCGACAAGCGGTGCTGTACCAACGTCCTTCACGTTAGAGTATATGCAGGCACTAGTAACTAAGCCGGACGTCGTTACAGCTATACGGAATAGCGTCACATATGCTGGCCTAGCAATACTGATAACCATAGTCTTAGGAACCAGTGCAGCCTATATAGTGATTAGAAGAAATATACCTGGGAGAGACATCGTAGACACGATGGCTACCATACCCATAGTTATACCGGGAATCATCGTTGCTGTGGGTTACCTAATCTTTTTCGGCTCAATATTCTTCAAGACCTTTATGGACCCCTTCATAAACCCAGGGGCCCTCCTAGTCTTTACGTACACCGTAAGGAGGTCGCCATTCCTTACTAGGTCGGTTGTGGCGGGTCTCCAGCAAACACACGTGAGTCTAGAGGAGGTAGCGATGAACTTAGGTGCTAGCAGAGTTAAGACATTCTTCTCCATAGTGATACCTTTAATCTCTGCTAATGTGATTGGGGGAGCAATACTTTCCTTCGTGTACATGATGAATGAGGTCAGCACATCTCTGCTCCTTGGCGCACATAACCCTGCTCAGGGACCGATAACGTTTCTCATGTCGCAGGTCATATACAGCACCGGGACTGTAGGTGCTGTGAGCATAGCCGCTGCACTGGGCGTATTGCTGATGGTCCTGCAGATAATTGCTATTAGTCTGTCCAACTACATACTTAAGCAGAGAGTGGCTTTCCTAGGTGTGTAATCATGGTTACCGTGAGACTAGATAATGTTGTGAAAACGTTCGGGAGGGTTGTGGCTGTTGACCACATAACCTTAACGATAAATCATGGTGAGTTCTTCTCTTTCTTAGGGCCATCCGGGTGCGGCAAGACAACCACGTTAAGAGTTATAGCTGGTCTCGAGTGGTGTGACAGTGGTAGAATATTCTTCGATAACCAGGACGTAACGGACCTCCCACCCTATAAGAGGAACACCGGGATGGTCTTCCAAAACTACGCGCTATGGCCTCACATGACCGTATTCGATAACATCGCATACGGACTTAAGATAAGAAAATTACCTAAAGATGAGATCCGGAGGCGCGTTAAGGAAGTCCTAGAACTCGTTAAGCTGAGCGGCATGGAAGATCGCTACCCCACACAACTCTCCGGTGGGCAACAACAGAGGGTCGCGTTAGCTAGAGCATTAGTAGTTGAGCCTAGGGTTCTCCTCCTCGACGAGCCTCTGAGTAACCTAGACGCGAAGCTCAGAATAGAGATGAGAGAGGAGATCAAGAAGATCCAGAAGAAGTTAGGCATAACCGCAGTGTACGTCACGCACGACCAGGAGGAAGCTATGGTGATCTCTGACAGAATAGCTGTGTTGAATCAGGGGAAGGTAATGCAAGTCGGTACACCGCAAGAGCTTTACCGGAGGCCACGTAACCTCTTCGTAGCCACGTTCCTCGGTAGGTACACGATATTCCGCGGAAAGGTTCGTGAGATTGACCCCTCCCGCGTAGTCACGGTGAAGGCAGGATCTCTAGTCATCAAGGGTATGCCTCCGGCCCCCGACATTAAAGTTAGGGAAGGTGACGAGGTTGTCATAATCATTCGCCCACATTCCTTTAAGCTAGCTCCGCTGGCAAAACCACATAATGTTATTGAAGGCGTCATCGATTGGGTATCATATGTAGGGCCATACTTCGAAGTACGTGTTAAGGCCTCTGAGATAGATTTCTTGTTTAATGTAGATCCAGAAACACCTGTTAGGATAGGAGAACGCATAAAGGCATACGTAAGTGTAGAAGAAACCATGGTTTTCCCGGTCTCAGCGGCTGAGGATATGGCGTATATGCAGGAACTTAAGTAACGATACGCTTCCTTAACGCATCCCGCAATGCGTCAAGCCTTCTCTTACCCTCCAGTAGCGCCTCGTTAGCAACGCTCACCACTTCACCTAACTTATCATCTTCCACAACCCTCACGCCCTTATCACGTAGGAGTATTGTGAGCCTTACACCAGACATTAACTCAACTATAATTCCCTTTGAACTCAGTGATAGTATCCCTGAATGCTTTAACCCAGCCTCACGTGCAATCTCCAGCACCTCCACGGCTTCATTAAGATCCAGTGTTGAGACATGGATTATGGGTCCCGTGACGACTAACCATAGCCGCCAAACCACAGGACCCTCAATAATGGGCCTTACCTCCTCAACGCTTATCGGCGAGTGCTTCTTGAACACCACGGATGACGGATCCCTCATCCATGGCATGGGGGAGTCAACCAGCACTATCCTCCCGCTACAGGAACTCATCGTGAATGACTTCTCCCTTTTGAAGAACATCATCAATATATCCTTAATGTCGGCGTCAAGATACCCTATCTCCTCATCCTCCTGAAGCCTCCTGAGGAACTCCTCCTTCCTCCTCCTCCATATCTTCTCATTAACAATGGACTCAGCAACCATCGCCTGCATCCAGAGACCGTTAAGCAACGGAAGTATTTAACCCCCCAACATAACCTCATACGGTGTAACGTAGATGCTGCTGAACACTATAAAGCCGCTCTCACCTGGACAGGAGGCTGTGAAGAACGCATTACTTAGTAAGGAGTACACCATCGTAGGGATCTTTGGCCCTACCGGTGCGGGTAAGTCCTTACTCGCGTTAGCGTACGGCATTGACGCCGTCAGGGAAGGGAAGTACAGGAGGTTAGTTATCGTCAGGCCGGTCATAGACGTGACTACTGGTGAGGAACTAACGGTGGCTAAGGCAGGCAAGCAATTCTACGAACTCTCAAAGCAATACATCATTGACGTCCTAGGGAACTTCGTGAAATGGTCCGAGATAGATGCCATGGTCAATGAGGGAAAGATAACGTTCGCGGACAGCCATTACCTGAAGGGCAGAACGTTTGATGACTCCGTGGTGTTCATTGACGACGCACAGACACTAAAGATCGAATCACTGATTGAGGCCCTGATCAGAGTTGGGCGCAACAGCAGGTTAATAGTTGCTGCTGACCCCATATTCCAGGCATTGAGGGGGAAGGGTAGGGACGCATCATCCGTTCTAAGGGATATACTCGCAGGCGAGCCCAAAGCCATAGTCGTTGACCTAGGGGTTAAGGACATCGTAAGGGAAGGTGCTAAGATGGGTCTCCGCCTAATGATGGAGTACATGTTGCGCACGAGGAAACTTAAGGAGAGCGAGGCCAAAGTGCTTGAGGCCATAAGGGTGAGGTCGCCTGATGCCGACGTCATCACAGTCCTAGACCTACTTGACTACATGAGGAAAACCGAGATATCACCCGAGCACGTCCCAAGGTTCCTCGTCATAGTTAAGAAGGGGCACATGGGGAGGTTAGTCGGGAGAAGAGGAGAGAGGATCACAGCCGTCGAGAAGGACGTTGACGCACGGGTCAGAGGCGTTGAGCTCGACGTTGACTTAACGGAGCTCATAAGGGCTGTCCACCCAATATCATGGATCTGGAAGAGGGTTGAGGATGTTGACTTCAAGGGATCCTACGTCACCATAACCATTGACGAGAACTTCTTCGGCTCCTTCATGGGGCGTAAAGGAAACTACGTGAGGTTCCTAGAGTACGTGATGCGTGAGTTATTCGGAATCGGTGTGCGGGTCATCCCGGTTGAGGGGAGGCGGAAATCGCGTAGGTCTAGATCCTCTTCGAAATCTTGATGTCCAGCACCACCTGGTAGTACCTGGGCCCCACACTCCTCACAACTCTACTCTCCTCGAAGTCATACGTTACATTTAGCTCATTGAGTGCGTCACCGAATATCTTCTTCGCCTCAACTACGGCTTCCTTTCTTGACATCGCGGTAACGAATTCATATACATGCACAACACCTTTGTCTTTAAGGGCTTCCACAGCCTGCGGCAAGCATTTCACGGAGAGCTCAGGTAACGGCATTAGCACCCTGTCCGCCATTCCTCGATACCTCTTCACGAGCTCGCACGCGTCTCCTAGTACTGCCTCAACCACGCCCTCAACCTTGTTCAGCCTTATGTTCTCCACCATTAACCTATACGCTCTCGGGTTGATGTCTATGGATATCACCTTACTTGGTGAGGCGTGCTTAGCAATTATTATTGAGAATAGCCCTGCACCAGCGAACATATTTATTACGTACTCACCCCTCGCAACCTTCCTCGCTATCCGTATATGCTCGTAATTAAGTACAGGGGAAATGTAGACCTCACGTATGTCCACCTTGAATACACACCCGTGCTCCCTGTATATGGTCTCAGACCGCTCCTCACCAGCTAGGTGTACGTACTCACGCACTCTGTAGGTACCAGTAACCGGGGTTACTGCCGCCCACACTGACTTCACGTACCTCAGCCTCCTCACTAACTCGTTAGCAAGTATCTTGAGGGTCTCCAAGTCAATGCCAGGGGGCTTCTTTATGACCGCTATGTCCCCTATGATCTCCACCCTACCCCAGACCTTCCTGCCGACTTCCTCCCCTAATACCTCCCTAGCCAGTCGGCGGAGTAACCTCAATCCTCAATCACCTTAACGGTATCCCCTAATACTCATTTATTCGTTAGTTCCCCAGCCCATGCTCGAATTAAATTCACGGAATAATGTTCAAAATATAGTAACAAATGTTAATTACGTGTGAGGAATCATTAATTAATTGGTGATATTAATGCCTACGTTAAGGTCAGGCTTTGTTATAGCTGGGGCTTACGCGGACAAGCTAAGGCGAACCATGTTTGCTCAGCTACGCAACGAGATAAAGGAAAAGAAGATTAAGTCCAGCGACGTTGCGTTCCACGTCGCCCAGCTGAATAAGGTGCTTTACAGGCTCTTCGTCGACGAACTCAAGATAGACAAAGGTGATGTAGTCCGCATCACGATTGACTACGAACTGACTGACGAGGGCATTGAGTGGAAGTTCGACACGTTAAAGGTCGAGGTGTTTAGGAGGGTTCCGCAGGAGGAGGTTGACGCCGCAGTCAAGAAGGTCATAGGGCAGGCGACAGAGATAATGTCGGCTGCCGTGGAGTACGTCGCTGAGAAGTTAGGGGAAACTGAGGATGGTGACCAGATCTTCGTGCTGAAGCTGGGAGACAGAGTAGTCGGTGCCTTCGAGGTGCTGGCGATTGATAATGACTTCGCGTACATTAAGAAGGGCGCCGCGATCGAGCCATCACCCATAATCATTGAAAAAATAAAGCTACAGTTAGACGGGAAGAGTATTGAGGAGGTAATCAAGGACAGCATTGAGGTCTTCACGAAGGAAGCTAAGTATGTTGAGCGCGAGGAGGCTGAGCACTTAATCAACTATATCATGTCAAGGATAGAGAAAACTTCTAGTGAAGAAGAGGAGACTGAGGAGTAATGAGGTTAGGTACTAGCCGCTGGAAATGAAGTCATTTTTAGATAGGTACTCCACCACCTTATCATCGAACCTGCTCCTAGCCTTCATCACTACCTCCGAACCCATCGTGAGGGTTTCTCCAGCATCAACAAGTATGTTGTCCCCAACGATCACTGTCTCCACGCGTAAGTCACCATACGCGACTGCCCTCACTATGTCGTCAATCCTTCTTGGTGGGGGCCACCCCGGCGGTGATGATGTGTCAAGCATTACGATGTTCGCGGTGGCGCCAACCTCTATGGGGCCTAGTGAATGCCCTATTAGCTTATTATTCGTCGCTACGGCTGCGTGAAGCACGTCAATTTCACTCACGCCGGTACGTAGCGAT
>JAMOOZ010000090.1 GCA_027064885.1 Desulfurococcales archaeon | reverse complement strand
AGACTAGACTTTAATAGGTCTAGAGAGTTATTTGACAATCCATTGTTTATAGTCTAAAGGTAAAGATACAATTTCTGCCTTACTCAAAGTATCTGAGTAAGGCGGCAGTGCGCGCTTTAGGTAAGCTACAAAGGGCGTACGGTGGATGCCTAGGGTGACAGAGGCGATGAAGGACGTGCTAGGCTGCGAAAAGCCTCGGGGAGCTGCCAAGGAGCGTTGATCCGGGGATTTCCGAATGGGGCAACCCGGCCAGTGGAGACGCTGGTCACCTCACAATAGTGAGGGGCGAACCTGGGGAAGTGAAACATCTCAGTACCCAGAGGAGAAGAAATCAAACGAGATTCCCAAAGTAGCGGCGAGCGAAATGGGATTAGGGCAAACCGGTAGCTTGCTACCGGGGTTGTAGGGCTCCCATAACGGCACCACGAAGGTTAGCAGAACTGTCTGGGAAGGCAGACCATAGAGGGTGAAAGTCCCGTAAGCGAAAACTGGAGTGGGCCAGGGATGTCCCTGAGTAGGTCGGGACACGTGTTATCCTGACTGAAGCTGGGAGGACCACCTTCCAACCCTAAATACTCCTGTCACACCGATAGTGCACAAGTACCGTGAGGGAAAGGTGAAAAGAACCCCGGTGAGGGGAGTGAAATAGAACCTGAAACCGTATGCCTACAATCATTCGGAGCCCTATGAGCTTATGCTCAGGGTGACGGACTGCCTTTTGCATAATGAGCCTGCGAGTTGTGGTATCTGGCGAGGTTAACCGAACGGGTAGCCGTAGCGAAAGCGAGTCTGAATAGGGCGGAATAGTCAGATGCTGCAGACCCGAAGCCAAGTGATCTATCCATGGCCAGGCTGAAGGTGGGGTAAGACCCACTGGAGGGCCGAACCGGTGGAGGTTGAAAACTCTTCGGATGAGCTGTGGATAGGGGTGAAAGGCCAAACAAACTTGGTGATAGCTGGTTCTCTCCGAAATATATTTAGGTATAGCCTCAGGAGGTAGCTATAGGGGGTAGAGCACTGATAGGGCTAGGGCTGCTCACCGCGGTACCAAACCCTGTCAAACTCCGAATACCTATAGTGTAATCCTGGGAGTCAGGCGTAGGGTGATAAAATCCTATGTCGAGAGGGGAACAACCCAGACTACCGACTAAGGTCCCGAAGTTGTGACTAAGTGGAAAACGATGTGGGACTGCTTAGACAACCAGGAGGTTGGCTTAGAAGCAGCCATCCTTTAAAGAAAGCGTAACAGCTCACTGGTCTAGCGGTCTTGCGCGGAAAATATAACGGGGCTAAGTCACACACCGAAGTCGTAGGTTTGTGCTGGTGGCACAAGCGGTAGGAGAGCGTTCCAGTCGGCGGTGAAGCTGTACCGGTGAGGAGCAGTGGAGCGGCTGGAAGTGAGCATGCAGGCATGAGTAGCGATAAAAGCAGTGAGAATCTGCTTCGCCGAAAGCCCAAGGTTTCCTACGCGATGCTCGTCAACGTAGGGTTAGTCGGGTCCTAAGCCGAGTCCGAGAGGGGTAGGCGATGGGAAATCGGTTAATATTCCGATACCTACTTTACACAAGGCGATGGGGTGACGCTTAGGGCTAGCCGAGGTCACTGATGGAGTAGTGGCTCGAAGGGTGTAGGGTGCCAGGTAGGAAAATCCGCCTGGCGTGTGCCCGAGACCTGACAGGCCCCCAAAGCCCTTCGGGGCGGCGGGGGAATCGGTGATGCCGTCGAGCCGAGAAAAACCTCTAAGCCGATTGAGTGTAAGGTAGCCCGTACCGTAAACCGACACAGGTGGGCGAGATGAGTATTCTAAGGCGCGTGGAAGAACCCTGGTTAAGGAACTCTGCAAGCTGGCACCGTATCTTCGGTATAAGGTGTGCCCGTAGTAGGTGAAGGCCCTAGCGGCTGGAGCCGAGGCGGGTCGCAGCGAAGCGCTCCATCCGACTGTTTATCAAAAACACAGCACTCTGCTAACTCGTAAGAGGATGTATAGGGTGTGACGCCTGCCCGGTGCCGGAAGGTTAAGGGGATCCGTTAGCCCTTTGGGGCGAAGCGGTGAACCGAAGCCCCGGTAAACGGCGGCCGTAACTATAACGGTCCTAAGGTAGCGAAATTCCTTGTCGGTTAAATACCGACCTGCATGAATGGCGTAACGAGATGGGGGCTGTCTCGACCAGGGATCCAGTGAAATTGTAGTGGAGGTGAAAATTCCTCCTACCCGCGGAAAGACGGAAAGACCCCGTGGACCTTTACTACAGCTTGACACTGCCATCGGGATGCGGATGTGCAGGATAGGTGGGAGGCTGAGAAGCCCGGGCGCCAGCTCGGGTGGAGCCGTCCTTGAGATACCACCCTTCTGCATTCTGGTGGCTAACTTGCCACAGTTATCCTGTGGGAGGACAATGTCTGGCGGGTAGTTTGACTGGGGCGGTCGCCTCCTAAAGAGTAACGGAGGCTTACAAAGGTTGGCTCAAAGCGGTTGGAAATCGCTTGGAGAGTATAAAGGCAAAAGCCAGCCTGACTGTGAGAGAGACAACTCGAGCAGAGAGGAAACTCGGTCTTAGTGATCCGGTGGTTCTGAGTGGAAGGGCCATCGCTCAAAGGATAAAAGGTACCCCGGGGATAACAGGCTGATCTCCCCCAAGAGCTCACATCGACGGGGAGGTTTGGCACCTCGATGT
>JAMOOZ010000089.1 GCA_027064885.1 Desulfurococcales archaeon | reverse complement strand
CAAGCCCTTCCCGATAATTATTCAGCAAAACGTTGCTCAGCGTGGTTTTACGCGTGAGCAAAGTGTTGCTGAATAACACGGCTTAGACTCCACTCACCCCGGTGGGCCCATATGTATACACGTACCGCGTACGCGTTACTATTGGTCGCCGCAGTAGCAATATGCCTAATACCTGTTAACGTAGTGGCCGGGGACAGCGTAAGGTACCAGTTCACCGTCGTAATACCTGTTAAGCTAGCGGGTGAAACAAAGCAGAAAGTAGGTACCGCAACCGTAACTAAAACTCATAAAATAGTGAGCTTCAGTAACATTGCTGGCGGTAAATACTGTATAGAACTTAGGCCAGCGAGCGCCGCCACCAGATACGTGATAGTTACATACGATCAGGCACCGCCGGGCCAGTGGTGGAAGCAAAGCAACATCCCTAATGTCTTGCTAAATAAGGTGGTTAACGTACCGACCGTTAAGACAGTCGCGTACAACATTACGGTACCTTCCGGCACCCATACCCTGTACGTGGGCATAAGTACTGGTGCGGAAAGCTGGACCGTAACCCTATACAAGTGGGTTCAATCCTCAAGCAGTAGTAATAATGGTGTGTATAACGGACAGGTAACGGTTAACGTAATCAACGACGTGGTTAAGGTGGCTGTCGACGTACCTAAGAACATATACGTGGTGCGCGGCAGCACCGCCAACATAACGCTCAAGGTAACTCAAACCGAGGGCTACACGCGATACTTCAGCGCGCAGGTCAGCCTACCCACCCACGACCTACAGGCAAGCGTGACGGCGGCGAATCACGTACAGAGCTACAGTAATGAGTGGTGCGGCAACGGCACCGTAACCGTAACCCTGACCGTACCGTTAAGTGCTTCTGAGGGGACACAGTACGTTCTAAACATAAGCATATTCGCCAGCCACGACCCCGCCGACACGTACTCAACCCCGCCGACACCACCGCCTGCAGTAGTGTATAACGGCAGTAACAGCAATGTGGGTAACGACTGGAAGTTGTGCGGCAGGATAGGCTTCAGCCCGTTAACTAATGATAAAGGAACACCGCGGTTAATCACATCAACCGTAGTGTCGAGGCAAGGGAAAGTTGCGGCGGTTGCTGCTGCAGTCACTGGCGTCATCATAGTTGGTGTCATAGCGCTCGCAGTTGCCGCGAGGCGGAGGTGATAGTATGAGGACTATATACGAAGGGAGCAGGTCCTGTTGGGCCAAACGTGAGGAACTATACGTCAAGCGACACCCGAGTAAAGGGATAAGCAGCTACGGTCAGGCCGTCGCAATAGCGACGCTTGTGTGTTACGACTACTACCGCAGGAGGACCTACGACGGCAACAGATGCATTGAAGAAAGAATGAATAAGGAACTCTTCGAGCGGCGCCTTAACTTCCTTATAATGCTCGCTGGCAGGCACAGTAAGAAGCTTGAGGAGCGCGTCAGGAAGTTAGTGAGGTACTGTATAAAACACAAGAAGCCGCCGAAGCGTGAAGCTCTGAAGGCCTTGAAGCTGCTTAAGGCAAGGTCCAAGGAAGGGGAAGAGGTTCTAGCTAGAATTAAGAGGTGGTTAAGGAAGTGAAGTTTGTTCTCGCCGGCAAACACAAACCCGTTTTGTTCTCAGGCAGCGGAACAAACTTCCTAGTTTGCACCGGTCCCTGAGGACAAACTGAGGTGATAGCATGATCGAACCCGCAGCTATTGTCGAGCTCCTGAGCAGGTCCAGCGTGGAGTTCAAGAAGAGCGTCAAGAAAGCTATAGGTAACCTCGGCGGCTTGGAGGAAATCATTGACTGCCTCGATGAAGAGTCCTTGAAGGCCCTAGAGGAGGACGTCATACCCAGTGGCGCTCTAGGCAATATGATGGGGTCCCTGATAATCAACTGGGCCGAGCAGACCTACCCTGAATTGCCGGAACCTAGTTTCAAAGTAGCGCTTTGGAGGGCCCTAGTGAAGTCAGGCCGTAAACCCGTCGACACGAAGGCCCTGACCGAGCTTCTGAGTTATGAGTATGAGGGGGAGAATGGTGAAAGCAGATGAGCTTCAAGGAAGAATTCAAGCAGGTGTTGAGCTACACCGAGGTTCTCTCGATGGCCTTACTGGAGGTGTTCAGGAGGAGGGCAGCCATAAACCTTTCAATAAGATATGAGTTCAAGAAGTCATTCATGCGTTACTTAACCGCCGTAGAAGCCCTGCACACAGTGTTGCTGCCGTCCCTACGACCCGAGGGTATAGGGGACGAACTAGAAGAGGTGAGAAGGTCCGAGCCCTCACTGACCAGCCTTAAACGCCTAGACATGATCATGGAGAAGATACTGCAACGTCTTGACCGTGCAGGCATTCTGGTGCGTAAGGACCTGTTACTAACTGGTGCGTACGGGGGTGACTAGCTATGTTCATACTTACTAAGATGATTAAGTCCGCGTTAAGGCGTCAGGACTTCGTGTCGTGCTTCGTCATAGGTCCGCAAGGCAGTGGGAAAACCACTTACGCCATGCTCGTGCTCCACGAGATCTACAAGGACTGGGATAATGTGCTCAGACACCTTTACTTCGACCCTAGGGAGGCGCTACCCGAGCTGAAGAACGCGTTACGCTCGGGTAGTAGGATGCCGCTGATAGTCTTCGATGATGCGGGCCTGCATCTCAGTAAGTACTTAATAAGTAGTAAT
>JAMOOZ010000088.1 GCA_027064885.1 Desulfurococcales archaeon | reverse complement strand
CAATGCTTGACTTAACGCTCTACGAGGTAGCGAACGCCGCGGTAATTGAGGCGCGTAGGGGGAAGATAAGGAATCTCGAGCAAGTGGTTACCGCCGTATCCAAGCTGGCTAAGTACTCAACAATAATACGCGTGGAGCCCGAAGACCTAAAGCACATTAGCACGTTAGGTGAGCAACTGGGCCTAACAGCGTATGATGCGGCCTACGTTCACTACGCGAGGCTACGTAAGGCGAAGCTCTTAACAAATGATAAGGAGATACTAGAGAGAGCCAAGGACGTAGCCATCGATACTGAAGGGTTTAGGAGAGAACCAAGCCCTAAGTAAGTGGGTTGCCCGCAGGTTTAATGCTTATTAAATCATTGGCATGCCTCGCCGCCTGATTCCTTGAGGGAAAGTTATTAGCTTTATTTTGAATTATATTTACTTGGGTGATTAACATGGTTGAGAGGATTAAAACCGGGATCCCTGGGATGGAC
The DNA here is from genome assembly GCA_027064885.1 of Desulfurococcales archaeon. Classification (GTDB taxonomy): domain Archaea; phylum Thermoproteota; class Thermoprotei_A; order Sulfolobales; family NBVN01; genus WAOL01. Next base: position 2,211 of record JAMOOZ010000088.1, on the reverse strand, counting down.
GAGCTACTCTACGGGGGCATACCTAAGAGGAACGTAGTGCTGCTCTCGGGCGGGCCCGGCACGGGGAAAACAATCTTCAGCCAGCAGTACGTCTACTACGGCCTACTCCGCGGTGAGCCAGGCGTTTACGTGGCGCTTGAGGAGCACCCAGTGCAGGTAAGGAGGAACATGGCTGAGTTCGGGTGGGACGTGAGGAAGTTCGAGGAGGAAGGCCTCTTCGCGATCGTGGACGCCTTCACGGGAGGCATAGGTGAGGCAGCCAAGAGGGAACGCTACGTAGTGACTAGCGTCGACGACTTCGGTGAATTCATTGACGTGGTGAAGCAGGCGTTAAGGGAGACGAGGGCGGTGAGGGCCGTGGTGGACTCAGTATCGACCCTATACATAACGAAGCCAGCCGTAGCTAGGGGAGTCCTAATGAACCTCAAGAGAGTCCTAGCAGGGCTGGGGGCGACAGCCATACTCGTATCGCAGGTGAGCGTAACTGAGCGAGGCTTCGGCGGCCCCGGCGTCGAGCACGCCGTAGACGGCATCATAAGGCTAGACCTAGACGAGGTTGACGGCGAGTTAAAGCGCTCCCTAATAGTCTGGAAGATGAGGGGTACCAAACACGACATGCGTAGACACCCATTCGAAATAACCGATAAGGGGATAAGGGTATTCCCAGATAAGGTAGTAAGGATAACTAGGTTCGGATACAGGGAAGAATAATTTCTTAAAGAGAAGGTGTTTCCCCTCAAACAAGGGCTTCTCAGCTAACTTGCTTGACTTGTGGGTTAGGGTCCCTCGGTCAGAGGTGTTCCTGCCTGCTGTGTTTATGCTGCGTAGCTTGCCCTGACCTTATTTACCGCGTTGCCTGCCCCCGCTATCACCAATATCCACGCGACGGGTGCTAAGAGCGATACGAATACGGCTATGAGGAAGAGTATGGCGGCTGCTAGGAAGAGTCCCTCGTCAGTCACTTCGTAGATGTAGTACGTCCCTATACCTATCCCCAACATTGCTACTGCCTTCGCTATGAATGCAAGCGCGTTAACGGTCTGTAGGGTTCCCACCACTTGTTGCGCAGTTACGAAGCTCGGCGCACCACTGCTTAGAAGTTGCGTTACTGTAGCGTAGACCGCTATAGGTGCGATGATCGCCATCGCTCCGTAGGCTGGGAACCCTATCTTAACGATGGTTGCAGGTGTGCTGAACTTCCCCGGATTGAATTCCTTGAGCTTGTCGAACGCCTTGATTAGGCAGAGGAACGTCGCGACTAGGACTATGACGCCTCCCAACATGTCCGCAACCGCGATGCCTGCGGATATCCTAGCCATTGCTAACGCTGGTGACGTGGTGAGGCCGGCGAAGAAGGTCGTCACCGATGCTAACGCCCCGACCCCGGTGAGTATGGCGGCGATTATCATTATTATGGCCGCTGTCTTAAGCTGGTTCATACCCTCCTCGAAAGCCGCTACGTTGCTTCCCAGAGCTGGTTGTGGTGAAGGCACTTCAAACACCTTTACATGAGTTGCTGTTCAGGTATTAAAACCTCTTAATAGGGAAACATTCCTTAAAAATAAGGGTTCACGCCTTCCTGAACGCTTTAATCAGTAGCGTTACGTACCACGCTAACCCGATCCCTAGGAGGAGGTGGGCGACCCCGTAGAGGGACTCTCTTAAAGCATGGCTCCCTAGGAATAACGCGTTGTTCACAACGCCAAGACCTGCCGCAGGGTTAGAGCCGTAAGCCACCACTACCCCTAAGCCCTTATAGGTCAGTAGGGCTAACGCCATCAGCGACCCGATAACGTACACCGTGAATGCCCTCCTCGCCGATTTCGGGCTTAACTCACCGCCTAACTTAACGGCGACGTAGGTCAGCGCCGCTAGGGCGGCGGGTGTCAGTGCGCCCGCCATGAAGGTGTGGCCATGCGCCACGCTTAAGTAGTAGGACGCGGTTATGGCGTCACTCAACGGCACGCTTGCTAAGTAAGCCTTACTGACCTCACGGTAAAGCACACCGACAGCTAAGGCGACTACGGCCATCACTGCCGCGTAGGAACTCATTAGCTTGAGAAGGGACTTAACGCCGAGTCAATGCCTGGCTCACTCACCCTCCAAATCACCTTACGCCCTCACCTCGGGTGCGGGGTTAGGCACCTTAACTATGAAGTAACCCACGCGCTCATCCTCAACACCTTCGGGCTCGATGACCTCCTCTAACCT
>JAMOOZ010000087.1 GCA_027064885.1 Desulfurococcales archaeon | reverse complement strand
ACCATAAAGAGTGCCCTGTCTAGTGCCCGGAGGGCTAAGGTACTTGTCCAGATACCGGAGGGCCTCAAGCCCTACGCGCCCGAGATCGCCGAGAGAATAAGCTCATTCGCTCCCGATGCGGAGGTAGTGATTGATCTAAACCCTGTCTACGGTTCCTGCATGATAATGCCAGAATATGCCCGAGACTATGACCTGATACTTCATCTCGGGCACGATCCCTACCCTCTATGGATCGGTCCTAGGAACATCATCTACGTAGGGCTTAGGAGCAGATCTGTAGCCGATGAGGATGTTGTGGCTGAGCTAGCTAATATTATCAAGGGCGAGTACGGGGCAAGGGTAGCCCTCTACACAACACATCAGCACTTCCACGACGTGAAGAGGATAGTATCTCTACTTAGGAAAAATAATCTAACAGTAGTCAACGACCTCAAGTACTCAGTCATTACAGGGTGCTGGTTCAGCGACCTTGATAAAGCGGTGAATAGCGGTGTTGACGCACTCATAGCATATGCAGGAGGACGGTTCCACGCCCTCGGCATGGGGCTAAGAACCGGTGGCAACGTACCTGTCCTCAGGCTCGACCCCTATAGGAACATGGCAGAGGACTTCACCCCGGAAGTGCTTAAGGTGCTTAGGCTCAGATACGGGAAAATACGCGGTGCTCTTGATGCCGAAAAATTCATGATAGTCGACGGTGTCTCGGGTCAACACCGACCCAATCTAGTTAGGTTGGTATCAGACTCGCTCAAGGAGATAGGGGCAAGAGTACTTATTGGGCAAGCATTCGTCCTTAATATAGAGGCACTCCGGAACATCGACTCGCTGAGGATCGACGCGTACGTGGTCACCTCATGCCCCAGGCTAGCGATCGAGGACCTGGCGAATTTTCATAAACCCGTCTTAACTCCTGGCGAGGCTCTCATGGTTGCCAGGAGATCCTTCGGGAGGTATGTCTTCCCGTGGTGAGCAGGAAGAAATGGTTATCCGCAAGGCTTTCAACTGTGCCGGAAATACCCAATCCTAGTGAGTACTTGGAGCAGTACACAACCCCGCCCGAAATAGCTGCTGACTTCGTCTGGGAGGCCTTCATGAGGGGGGATGTCGAGAACAGACATATCGTTGACCTAGGTTGTGGGACAGGCCGCCTCACGGCAGCATCACTTATTCTCGGGGCCTCTAGGGCAACGTGCGTCGACATAGACGAAGAGGCCGTTATGATAGCTAGGGAATGGCTAGCAGATAACGTCGGCGACCTCGCTGAGTTCCTGATAAGCGATGTGGTTGAGGCTCTCCCCCTTAGGTTCATCGGTGACTGTACGGTCATAATGAATCCGCCCTTTGGTGTGTGGCGGAGGGGAGCGGACGCGGCGTTCCTAAGGGCAGCGGCGTCTGTGTGCAGAATTGTCTATTCTATGCATAAATATGTCCCCGAGAGCATGGTATACCTCTCGAGCATGATGAGGGAGCGGGGGTTCGAATGCGAGATCGTGAAGGTGATTGATTTCCCTATAAGGTGGTTCCTAGAAAGGCATCGTAGCAGGGTGAGGTACGTGAAAGTTGCTTACATTAGGTGCCTTTAGCTAATTAGCGAGATCGCTTGAGCAAGGAGCTCCTTCCGAAGCTTATCGTCGCTCACGTTCTGTGCGAGGAGCACGGTGACGAGCGCCCTTATCATGTTCGTCATGCTATCCAGCTTCTCGTTCAAGTTCCTTACCTCCATGTTGAGCGAGTTTATGTCTGCCTGTATGTGGGTCATGGAGTGTGCTATGGCGTTGAGTATAAGGGCAGTGAAGTCCTCCCCGCTCTCGTACTCAACGTGCTCGTGCTCATGCTCGTGAACGTGCTCGTGTTCGTGGGCAATCTCCGGCTCGTGCTCATGTATCTCTCTCTCGACCTCGGCGTAGTCCTCCTCCTTCTTAGGCAGAGTAGAGAGTCTCCTTATGGGCATTCCTTCCACCACCTCTCATTAGTTTTGGCCGGTTCTTAAATTGGAGGGATCAGCGTCTGGTGTTCATCTCATCCCTCGGCATGGTCGAGGTCGTAGGTAATGCCACTCATCATCTCCTCCGTACCCATCACCAAGGTCTTGCCCCACTTACTATAAGCGTTCAGCACCAGAAGTATCCTGCTCACCCTCGGGTACTCCATGCACTCTGTCTCAACGACACGCCCGTCCTCGAGCTTCGCAACGATTTTTGACTTCCTAATAGTCTTCGTCCTCTCACAGTCCACTACCTCAAATTCCTTGACAAACCCGTTGAGCGCCAGACCCTCTAGGTCGAGACCCGAGATCCTCTCAGGCTCCTGCGACATCCTTCTTCGCCAGTGATCAACATTAAACGAGTCAAACATTAATGTATTGCCGTGGTGAGGTGCTGTGAAACTACTGCTGGTGACTAGCAGGGCAGCGGCTGACATGCTTAGGGAGGTAGTGAGAGACCTAAGAAAGAGACTTGGTGAGAGAGTAGAGTTCGAGGTGTTCGTGTCCTCTGTTCCGGTCGCTTCTCTGGCAAGTGCTGAGCTTATTGGCAGGGAGCTGGTTAAGTTCTTGAGAGGGAGAAAGGGCTTCGACCTCGTAGTCATTCCTGGATTAGTGCACGGGAGTGCGAGGGCGGTTGAGGAACTCACAGGGATAAAGTCTGTCAAGGGGCCTAAGTACGTCGGCGACCTCCCGGACTTCATTGATATGCTCCT
>JAMOOZ010000086.1 GCA_027064885.1 Desulfurococcales archaeon | reverse complement strand
TACCCGGTGCTCGGCCCGCCGGACTTCAGGGCCTTGGTCTCGACCCTCCCGAGGCAGAGGTTTGATTATGAGGTGGTGGTGACCGTCCCTAAGGGCTTCGTAGCAGCTAATGTCGGGGGCCTCAAGGGCGTTAAGGAACGCAACGAGCACATAACATACGTTTTCAGGAGTAAGTTACCTAGCTGGAGGGTCGACGTAGCGGTCTCTAGGTTCGCCGTGATCGAGGATGGGGCCCTCGACATCCGCGTGTACTCCCTGCCTGAGGATATCGGGCATGCCCGCAGGATCCTTGAGGAGGTGCCGAGGTGCTTGAAACTATATCGTGACCTCCTCGGCGACCCTCCCGCGTGGGTTGGGTACACGATCATTGAGATCCCTGAGGGTTGGGGAGGGCAGGCGGACATGGCAGGCGCGTTAATCCCTGCCGACTCATTCAGGAACCCTAAGGAGACTAACGGGGTCTACCATGAGCTCGCCCACCTATGGAACCCTCTCTCAGGTGAGGAGGCGCCCTCAAGGTTCCTTGATGAGGGCATAGCATCCTACCTCCAGCTAATCGCCGAGGATAAGCTACTGGGCGTAAGGCTTGAGGACAGGTTAGGTGATGCTAGACGAATGCTTAAGGAACTCGCTAAGCGCAGGCCAGACCTGCTTAACACGCCGGTAAGCGAGTACGGTAAGGCAGGACTGACGGACGCCTCCTACGCAGCAGGCCCCATAATACTCCACAACCTCAGGGAAGCCCTCGGCGACGAACGCTTCTGGGCAGCGATGAAGTCCTTCATAAGGAGGTTCAGGAACCACCCGGCAACCCTCGAGGACTTCGTAAACACCTTCGCCGAAACCTGCGGTGAGGACGCACGCAAGTTACTTAAGGAATGGTTATTCAGCACGGCACCGATTAAGGAATTGATTGACGAAGGCACTACTTCCTCGAGATGACCTTCTCCATAAGCACGTCCCTCCACGCCACCCTCTCCACATAATCAACTACCCTGAAGCCCAGCCTCTCGTAGAACCTTATGGCCCAGTACGCCCTCCCATGCGTTATTAACCGGAGCTTCCTCAGCCCCAACTCCCGCGCCCTCTCCTCGACGCGCTTCATGAGGGCCGTGCCCACACCCCTACGCTGGTGTTCCGGGTGCACGTACACGTGCCACACGAAACCCACGCCCTCGCCGCGCCTAGGCTCGAGGGCGGCGACGCCAAGAATCTTGCCGTTAACCTCGTAAACGTAGAACTCCATCCTCCCCATCTCCTCCAGCACCTTCTCACGGGTAATGACCGGGCACTTGAAGAACTCCTCCGGTATGATGCCCTTGTAAGCACGGTAATTAGACACGTTAATAACTCGAGCAATCTCACCAGCATCGCTAGGCCCGGCCTTACGAATCACGCAAAACCACCCTCGCCAGCTGACCCGCTCAGCGAGCCCACCTAGTTAATGTTTCACAAGACCCCCTATATCTCATGGCATAGCCCCTGCCCTTTCACGGAGGGCTGTTAAGGTAAGTTCGTGAAGTATTCTCACGGAACAAGCTGGCCCTAAGCTAAAGCCCAATAAAGTTCAAGAAACACGAAGCACATATAGAGATAGATGGTTGGAAGCATTGGCATTAAATCCTGCCATAGTAGAGGTGGTGGAGAAGCTCGTAATGAAGCGGCGCTGGCTTCTAAATGAGATCCAGGAATTTGAAAAGAAATACGGCATCGACAGCCAGGATTTCTACGAGAAGTGGAGTAAGGGATTACTACCAGAGCCTGACGACCCCGAGGTTCACGGAGATTTCGTTATCTGGCATGGCCTCATTGAAGAACCCCGCAGAGTTGAGCAGGAATTGAGGAGAATGCTGAAGGAGACTACTGGAGGAGAAAGTCTTGAAAGTAAAACTCACTGACAGAGTAGCGCAAATAACAAGGATGCTACATGCTGTGGGTTTCGAATACGTAAACCTTACCTTATATAGACCCGACCCTACTGGAACGAATGGTTATTATAAATTACGAGCCACGAAAGACGACTATAAGGTTTACATATCTGAACTTCTTTTCAAAGGGTCCATAATCAAATATTCGTACACACTATTACATAGAGGAAGAGTCATCCTAAGATATGACAACGCACCGCATTACCCGCAAATGGAAACCTTCCCCCACCATAAACCATAGAAATAACAATGTTGAACGCTACCCGATCACTCCATAAAGGCATTCATTAAGGAAGTTAAATCAATTGCAGAGTAGCAGAAGTTAGTTGGAAAAGGTACACCGAGAGTGCTTCCTTTAATTCCTTCAAGTCCAGCTTAACTGGTTAGGAACAAACTAGGGTTCAGCATTATTAAAAGAGAAAGCTCTGCCTTATAGCTACCAATCATGATCTCTCACCCACTAACTACTTAGTGGCCCGTACGGAAGGCTTTATCTCGTAGTATACGTATACTCTCTTAAATAGTGATGAAGCCGTGTCAACCTGCAGTTATCAATCGTGGCAGGATTGCTGAGCGTGTTAGGGAGGAGGCCAAGAAGCTGGGGGTTAGTGTTAATGAGTATCTTGTGGAGCTCCTCAGTCAGGGGTTGAACCCTAGGGATAGGGCTAGGGAGTACGTTGAGGTTGCTGAGGATCTCTTGAGGCAGGCTCGGGAGGAGCTGGAGGGCAGTAACGTTAGGCAGGCGGCGGAGAAGGCATGGGGTGCCGCTGCC
>JAMOOZ010000085.1 GCA_027064885.1 Desulfurococcales archaeon | reverse complement strand
AAAAGAACACCAAACCCCCACAAGAACCCTAAAACCTACAAAAAGAGGCGGTTCTTAACCCTTATATTCTTTTTAAATGGACACAAAGTACATAGCTTCTAAGGTTATAAGGAACTCCGCAGGAAGTTCCTCGGCTTCATTCCCTACCTTTCTTCTACCCCTTGAAAATAAGCTGAAGATTAGGTCGGTTTTTTCCTCACCTTCACGTTACTGTATTGCCTTAGGAATTCCTCAGCAGACTCCCGTATGTCTCTGAAGGCCTTTAGCGGTACGGCAGGATCCTTGACCCATCTCTTGTCCTTCAATAAGCTGGCATAGAGCAGTGTTAGGAACCTCATCCCGGTGCTTATTCTTAGGAGGAGCCAGTCAGCCACCCACCTCAGTTCCTCGAATCCCGCTTCCGTTAGTTCGTAGTATATTACCTGCCTCCCCCTGTACCTCTCCTTGCCAGCCTCCCGAAGTAGCCCCTCTTCCACTAGCTCCGATATTACCTTGTAGATCGTGCCGACGGAGGGTTTCCATGCCCCATCACTTAGCTGCAACACCTCCCTCAGCACGCCGTAGCCGTATGTTTTTCCTCGTATTAGGGCATGAGCCAGTATTAGGAAACGAAGTAAGCCGACCTGCCTGCCCCTCCCCCTAGTACTGGCCTTGCTACCCATAATAGAACACCTTTTATTAGGTTTACCTATTAATATATTCCGCTGAAATATATTTATATGTCGCTCACTGACATATTCCCACGGTTGAGTGGGGTGGGGGACAGTAATCAAGCGCTGAAGGAGTTTGGTGCTACTAGGGAGAGGATACTGAAAGCCCCTGTCTATAAGACATTAGCGTGGCTAGCGTGGCCCGTCATAGTGGTGAACCTAGTTAACCTCTCCTACAATCTAGTCGATGCCATATGGCTTGGTAGGTTAGGGAGAGAAGCCTTCAGCGCCCCAACCGTTTGCTGGCCCCCAATAATGCTTGTTTACTCCATAGCCCTAGGGTACGCCTCAGCGGGGCTAGCCCTAATCTCGCAGTACGCTGGTGCCGGGGACGTGGTAGGGGTTAAGAAAAGTGCTGGCCAGCTCTTCCTACTGGCAGTGGTCTTCGGCCTGATCATAAGTGCTGTGGGCTTCATTTCCGCGCCATACATACTCACAGCGATGGGCGTGCCTCCAGACGTGTACCCCCTAGCCCTCAGCTACATGAGGGTAATATTCGCAGGCATCCCCCTCACGATTCCTACCTTCGGGTATAACGCTATAGCTAACTCCTTAGGCGACACGAAGACCCCGATGAAGCTTAACGTCGCGTCCTCAATACTGAACATAATCCTGGACCCAATACTTATCTTCGGTCTCCTAGGCATGCCCGCACTAGGAGTCGTGGGGGCTGCCGTAGCTACCATCTCCTCTAGGGCGTTAACGTCCGTCGTGGGCGCGTACTTAGTCCTAGTCAAGGGTGTTAAGGGGATAAGGATCGAGCGTCACGACATGAAGTTAGAGGGGTGGTGGTTAAGGAAGATTTTCAGCATAGGGTCGCCGCTAGCCCTGCAACAGTCGGCTAACGCATTGGGATTCACGATAATGATGTCGATAGTTTCTAGGTTCGGCTCAACAGTCATAGCGGCGTTCGGCGTCGCGCAGAGGATTATAAACATAATGCAGGCATTCGCGGGAGGGTTCTTCAGGGCAGCATCTATAATGATAGGTCAGACCATAGGTGCGGAAGCATACGCTAGGGCTAAGGAAGTGGTTAAGAAGTCGTTATTACTAGTTAGCGGGAGCTTCACCATAGGCTCGATAGCCATAATAGCGTTCAGGGTGCCGCTAATACTTATCTTCGTAAATGACCCCAAGGTAATCCCGGTCGGGTCCAAGCTACTTGAGGTGTTCGCACCCTCTATACCCTTCTTCGGCATATTCTTCCTATGCAGCGCCGTAGCTAACGGCTCCGGACACACGAAGTTCTTCGCCGCTCTCTCAATATTCAGGCTATGGGTGCTGAGGATCGGGCTCAGCATAGTCCTAGCGTACTTAGTCGGCATGGGTACTGATGGTGTGTGGTATGCAATGACAATAAGTAACGTGGCGGCGGGGGTGCTCGCGCTCGCATGGCTTTCTAGGGGCACCTGGTTAAGGAGAGTTATTGAGGTACCTCCGGAAAGGATGGCCAGGATAAGTCAGTGAATTCCAACCACGCCATTATTTATCCTTAAAGCGTATTAAAGGCGATTACACCTTAAACACGGTTTAGGCCTCGGAGATGGAACACGATGCCCTGGTGGAGGAAAAAGAAGAGAAAAGATAAACGAAAGAAGGGTGAGGAAGAGGAAAGAGATGAGGAGGACTTCCTCTTAACCCCCTACAGACCCGACATGGTTGCGCCCTTCGGGCTCGGCTTCGAGATACTCATGCGTGAACTTAACAGGGCGTTAGAGCAGATGCTCAACGATGAGGAATACTGGAGGAGGGGAAGTAGGGTTTACGGCTTCTCCGTAACCATAGGTCCTGACGGCCGACCTGTGATAAGGGAGTTTAGGAGCAAGCCTAAGTCAACAATTAAGGAGCTAGAGGATTCCGGAACCCCGGAGGCGACACATAATTATGACGTGATTGACCTAGGCGACCAGGTCGAGGTGATCGCGGAGTTTAAGGACGCTGTGAAGAAGGGTAACGTTAAGGTGAGGGGTAATGGTGATAAGGTCATTATAGAGGCT
>JAMOOZ010000084.1 GCA_027064885.1 Desulfurococcales archaeon | reverse complement strand
CTGGTCTGATGGAGGGCCGAACGGACTTGGTCAGGTCAAGGACACCATCTTAGCCACCGGTGCATACGGCGCCGAGGCTGACTACGTCAACTATCACCTTAACGGCAAGTACGCCCAGTGGCTCTTCAGCGGAACCTCGATGGCCACTCCAGTCGCCGCAGGTATAACTGCCCTCGTTTATGAAGCCTACTACAAGGCCCACGGCACTTGGCCAACAAGTGAGCTTGCTAAGGAGATACTCATGAGTGCTGCAGAGAACATAAACACTGACATCTTCCATCAGGGTGCCGGTTATCTCAACGCCACTAGGGCGGTCGAACTGGCCCTCGGCAGAGACGGAGTACTCATCCAGCCAACCTCATGGCAGCCAGGTAAGACGGACTATCCATCCTTCCCGAACGTCATGTATCCAGGGGAAAGCGCTACAAAGACGTTCAAACTCATTAACTACGGCTTCATAAAGAAAGTCACAATCACTCCGATGGTCTTCAAGAAGATAGGCGAGGAGGGCTTCAACATTAATGTGAGCAACGAAAGTAGCGTTTGGATAGACTTGACACCATACATTCCGAACGACACTGAACTCATGAAGGTTACTATGTACTCGACAACCTTCGCTGAACCGTATGTTAGGGTTTACTTCCTCGACCCCATCACCGGCGAGATGACTCGCGTTAACGAGGACGGCAAGGAGGGGAACATAGTCTCGTTCACCGTCCACGATCCGCTCAAGAGGGCCAACGGAAGACTAGTGCTCCTCAGAGTCTACCCGGACGACAACTATCCCGCCACGATTAAGGTGGAGTTCTTCAAGCGCGTCCCATGGGAGTGGATCACCGTCAACGGAAAGCAGAGCTTTACAGTTAACTTCGGCGGAACGCTCACCTTCAACGCTACCATCACCATCCCTGAGGACACACCGTATGGAATCTACGAGGGTGCAATCTACGTCAAGTACGGCAACCACGAGTCCACGATACCGGTGAGCGTCGTCGTGGCTTCACCTACCGCGGACTTCAGCTTCGGTGGTGAGGACAGGCCCAGCAACGGCCTCTACGACAACTCCTACGTATACGGTGTCTACGACTGGGGATGGAGGTACGAAACCGGTGACTGGAGGTTCTTCTACTTCAACAGCGAGCGCGAGAACGGTGTTCTCATAACGGACATCGTCTGGGATCAGCCGGGAGACATAAACGTCCACATACTAGGTCCAGTTGTTGACAGCTGGAGCCTTGAGAACGCGAGTGTCTTCGGTCCTTACACCCTCGAGGAGGTCGGCAGGGGATGCGACGGCTACCTCGGCGGTGGAATGTTCGAGCCCTGCACCAACACCGGTAGTTACTTCGAGGAGATAGTGAAGGCTCCCGTTAGCAAGGGACTCCACAGCATCGTGCTCCACAACGTCTTCCTGTACCCGCTCTTCGGCTACCCGATGAAGTTTGCAGGACAGGTCGGTGTTGCCTATTCAGAGCCAGCGAAGTTGAGAGTATTCACTAACACTACCAGCGGTAATGGCGAGGTGACCGTTCACATTCCAGAGTTCACTGGCTCGATTGTGACCGACAAACCCTTCGGGTACATAACTAACACAACTCAGTACCTAAACATCGTTGCCCCTCCAACGGATGAGAGCATCTATTTTGAGTTCACAGTGCCCAATGACACCATAAGCCTTGATATAATAACTGAGTCAATTTATCCGGCGGAAGTGCTTGACGTTGACCTCTTCCTTTACTACAACAACAGTGGAGACCTTGAGCTGGTTGCTTCAGCAACAACTTGGGGAACCAACGAACACATCCACCTTGACAACCCACTTCCGGGCCAGTACATTCTTGAGGCTAACTCTTGGGACAACGAGGCTCCAGGAGAAGCAACATTCAGCATGTTTATAACTGAGTTTGTTCCAACGGAGGTAATAACTGTCAGCAACGTAACCTACATGGGAGAGGGTAATTACAAACTCGACGTTCACTATAACATAACAAACACCAGCGTGCCGTTCCAAGGCTACCTCGTGATAGGCACCACCAAGATACGGCCGCTGTTCAAGATTCCGGTCACCATACTGCCTAGTGACGCCAAGACAGACATTGCAGTCACAACATTCACGTACAGCGGTGACGTTGAGCCAGGAAAGTATATTAACGTAACTTACGCAGTTAAGAACCTCGGTGAAGTCTCAGCTCCAGTGAGAATTGAGTTCTATAGAGATGGTGCATTGATACCATACCTTACCTATAGTACAATTATTCCAGCAAACTCGACTCTTGTGAACTCTACCGAAATACTGATTACAGATGCTGGTCTCCACGAGTACATGATAAAGGTCACGAGCGAGCTAGACTACAATGAAGCTAACAACGTTGGAGTATTTGCCGTGAGGCCGGTCACCGAGGAAACCCTCAAAGAAGTTGAAGCCAAGGGTGCGACGGTCGTTAACACAGTTAACGGTGTCATGGAGATACTCAACGTCAGTAGGAATGAGAGTGGAGAAGAAGGCACAATCAACGTGACCTTTGAGGGAGATCACGGGACAGTGGGCACAGTTTACGTGAGCATACCCTCAACTGCCCAGAACGTTAAAGTTACTGCCACAAGTGCCGATGTTCTCAGCTACAAGGTTGTTGAGAAATTAGATGGGACGAAGGTACTGGCCATAACAGTTAGGCTCCACAGCGTCGGTGTTATCACGGTCGAATACACCTATCCAGT
>JAMOOZ010000083.1 GCA_027064885.1 Desulfurococcales archaeon | reverse complement strand
GATCCTAAGCAATGCGGGTGTCCAAAGAATAACGCTGACTAAGGACGGCAGGGTAAAGGTTAAAGGAAGGTGGGGAGGGGACGTAAGCCTCAGAAGCATCAAGGAACTCGGCGCAGACCTAAGAAGGTAGTGCGGGGCGCGGAGTGTGAGTGAGGGCGCCTTACTCGTAATGATAGTTCCCGGAAGAGATGACAGGGCCTTCTACAAGAGCTTCCTAATCCGTGCTGCTCAAGTAGCATTCTTTTTGTGTCTCAACATGTTTAGGTTTAATAATGCGTATACGTATACGTATTACGTGGGGTGGAGAGTGTGGGTAGTCGTGTGATTCCTGTTCGCCTTGATCGTGAGTTGATCGAGTTTATCGATGAGCTTGTTCGGTTGGGGGTGTTTAGTTCGAGGAGTGAGGCTTTGAGGGAGTTGATTAGCTTCGGTATTGAGGGCCTTAAGTGGGTTCCTGAGGTTGTTGAGGCTGTTGAGAAGCTCTTTGAGCTTGAGAGGGAGGAGGGTGACGTGCCTGTTAGGCTTAAGGGTGCTTTAAGGGAGTTGCTGGAGGTGAGGGGTAGGTTCTGATGTCGTACGTGGATACGAGCGTCATTGTTGCCGCGTTGGACCCTACAGACCCTAGGAGCCAGCGCGCTAAGGCAGTGCTGGAGGAGAAGGGTCGTAAGGTTGTTTCCGAGCTCGTGGTTGCGGAGCTCGCCAGCGTGTTGTCGAGGAGGACGGGACTCTTGTCTGAGCTGGCTGGCAGGTTAGGGTTGAGTAGGGAATTAACTGAGGTCGCCGTGATCCTCTACTTACTGAGGAGGTTTAACCTAGAATACAGAGCGTTGGGGACGCGTACGAAAGTAACGGTCTTCGGGAGGATGTACGCGCCAATGGCGGTAGCCATGGAGCTCTCCTCGAGATTGAGGCTCAAGACGTTAGACCTGCTTCATGCCGCGTACCTAAAGCTCCTGAAGGAAGCAGGCGAGCCCATACATACGTTAGTAACGGCGGACAAGGACTTCAAGGAAGCTGAGGAGGGATTGAGAGACGCTGTTGACGTTAACGTGCGCTTAATAGAGTAAGGCGCGGGATACCTCCACGCCATCCACAATCACCCGAAGCTCTTACTAAGGGCATTCCTCAACCCCCCAATAGCCTCGTAGAGTAGGGTCACCCGCTCGTGGCGAGCCCCCAGTAAATCCCATCACTGCAGGATTGATGTCATTGGTGCGTGAATTTCTTTACATGCGTTTTTTGTATTGTGGTTAGTTAGGTTTTTGGTTTGTTTGCGTGTTTGGTGGGTAGGTGTTGGGTGGTGAGGTTTGCCCCTCATTCTGTTGTTTCTTTTCTTCGTGAGTTTGTGTTGGGTTGCGGGGGTTGTTTATTTGGTTTGAGGTGGGGTGATTTCGTTGGTGCGGCGCTCCTTGTTGAGGGTGGTTTGAGGGGTTCTGTTGAGCCTGTTGGTTTGGGTGGTGTTACTTCCTTTCCCGGCGGTAGGGTTGTTTTCGTGGGTGCTCCCCCGCCGGATGTTGGTTTGGTTAGTGGTTGCTGCGTTGAGGCCGTGGCGTTGGGTGTTGATGAGGGTGGGCGCGGGTTAGCGATCTTGTTTAGGGGCGGTAGCGTCGTTAGTGTTTATAGGTTTGGGTTGGTTGAGTGCGGGTCTGCCGGCGTTGTTTCCCGCGTCGTCGGGGTCTCCATGCCTTCCTGTGTGGCGGGGTTCACTAGGTCGGTTGAGTCAGCGACAACGGTGTTCCCGCCCCCATCCTCCCTCATGAGGGACCATAGGTTCGCGGGTCTCTCCGCTCTCGCCGAGGACATGGGGTGGAGGTACGCGGCGTCTAAGGGCTTGAGCGGCGTTGAGGAGGTTCTTGAGGTGATGGAGAGTGTTGGGAAGCGCGTTATTAGGGCTTGGGAGCACGTCGCTAGGGTGGAGGCACGCGTAAGTGTGGAGGGTGTTAGGGGGTACGTGGTCGTGGGTGATGATGGGTCGAAGCTAGTCGTTGATGAGTGGGTCGCGAGGCCCGCGAGGTACGGGACAGCAGCCGTGACGCAGGAGTTACTGAGTAAGTCAAGCACAGCGTACGTGGTCGTGATCTTGGAGGAGGGAGGGGTCGCGAAGACCGCGACCGTGGTGGCGGGGCCGGCGGCAAAGCACTCGTCAAGGAAGCTGGCCGCGACCCTAGAGGAGCTGGCTCCCGGGATCCCGCTGAGGAGGCGGAAGACAAGGCACCCACCAATACTCACCGAACCCCGCCACCCACCAAACATTAAGTTAGGCTTGCCGAGGGAGGTCGCGATCAAGGTAGCGCTGAAAGCGATGGGGACCCTAATGGAGAAGGAGGCAAGGAAACGCAGGGAGGCAGGGAAGGCGAGGAAGGAAGCAAGAACTAAAGCAAGTGCCGGGAAGGGTTAAAGCTAATTACTTCTGCGGCAGAACAATACTTCTGGGGCAGAAGTAATGCTATTCAACCCCAGACCTAAGACTAGGAGGGAAGACCTCTTCGACAGGGAACGCGAGCTAAACGCGCTTCACAGGGCCGCACATAAACCACTAATCCTAGTAACAGGGATAAGAAGGATAGGCAAGACCTCACTAATCAACGTGTTCTTAAATGAGGTCGATGCCACCACAATAATAATTGACCTCAGGTCACTGAAGCCGAACTACGGTTACAGGGAACTCTACGAACTCCTCTCACAGGCACTCACAGAAAAAGCAGGCACGCTCGTCAAGCTACTCAAGAATATA
>JAMOOZ010000082.1 GCA_027064885.1 Desulfurococcales archaeon | reverse complement strand
CAATAGTGGCTGGGGTGCCCGGGGAAAGAGCCCTCGAAAACTACCTCTCCCTGCCCGCCAAATAGCCTGATGCTTGCCCTGTCCACATGAGTATTGCCTGCCACAATCTCTTCAGGTACCCTAATATTCCCGCCGCTGTATAGACCCGCTTCCTTAGCAAGGATCGTTCCATACTTTGCGAAGAACCCGTTCATGCCCTCGAGGGTGTAGGCTTTCACAGCCCTCCAATCGCCTAGTCTGAAAGCGGTAGCCATGCTGTTCTTCACCCACTCGCCCCCGCTCACCGACCAGACAATCACATTGCCTCCCGAGTAACTCAGTGGCTGGATGGGTGAGGGGCGGAGGCCGTAGGCTATAGGTACCCAGTAGTCCCATCCGAGCCTTGTATAGGCTAGTAGGCCGTCTGAGGTTATCGCAACAATGAAGCCGTTCTCCACGATGATATCGGATGGCTGTTTTATCGGCTTCAGCTCTAGCGGGAGGGTGGCTGGGTCAATGAGCTGTGGAGGAGGTGTTACATATCTGCCCAGGCTTAGCTCCTCGATAGTGTCGGTTGCTTGGTCATAATGTAGTAGTTTGCCCGTCCATAAGCACTCCCCAGTCGATGGGCTGCTCATGCATGGCAGGGTATAGATATCCCCACTCTCGGCGACATAAAGGCCTATGTTGCTCCCAGGCACCACCTCCCTTGGCCCGTCGCCGTCGACGATATATACCGACCCTTCGCCGGGGTTGACGTAGATCTCTCGATCGGGGCCAACGTCCAGGTCGAGGCCCGGAAACATTACTCCGGAGACCGTGGCGAGCGTCTCCCCGTTAGTTATGTCGACTAACCTGCCATCCACTGTGACCGTGATGTATTTCTGTCCGTCCCAGAGGAGGCCCGTGCCCGACACACCGGGCATGGACTGTGTTGTGGTGGTAGTTGTTGTCGCTATACTCGTTGTTGTCGTACTCGATGCCTGATTCTGCGGCGGTGTAGTTGTGGTTGCCTCATTACCTGTCATGGGTGCGTAGGTGGTGATGTAGTAGTAGCCGCCGATTGCTGCCACCGCTATGATCGAGGCTAGTAGAGCCACGATAACGAGTTGGGATGCGCCCTTGAGTAGCATCATTCTTGGACACTACTCGGTTAAAGTGAGCTACAAGTTATATAAATCTTGTAATTAAATGAATAAAACGCTGATTAAGGATAGGCTGATGCCGAGCAGCATAACAAAGCCACTCGGTTAGTGCTCGATTTCCGGGATCGAAAAAGTGAGTGAACCCCTTAGTTCTGCTTGGGCTGAACCTTCTTATGCACGTATATGACTCCGCCGTCTAGGAGTGTGTATGTCTTGATTGTTAGGTCTCCCTCGTTCTTTGTGCTCCTTATTATGGGTTTCCCGGAGCCCTTAGCGAGATTTACTAGGTCCTTGAGGCTCGTTACCTCTACCACCGGTAACGATGTTAACCACTTGGGGTTACCGTCTATTATGACGTCACTGTATTTTCTGTCAGGCTCTCTCTGCCTCTTGCCTGGGTATAGCGTTATTGTTAGTAGGCCTATCATCGACGTGGTTAGGGCTAGGATTGAGTACCTCCTCAGGCTTGCCACAGGTACCTCTGCCCCAAGGATCCTGAGCGTGTTCTCATGGGAGATCAGTCTGTCCTCGCTGACCTCGGACGATGTCCCCTCCGACTTTACGTACATCTTGCCCTCCCCCAGCTTTATCTGGAGAACGGCTGATGTCGTGTATGTGTTACTCTTCTCTCCCTCACCCTCTATTAAGAGGGTTGAGTCCGTCACCACGTCCAGTGTTAGGGTATAGGTCGATGATGCTAGGCCTGTTTCTTGCTCTAACTTGTCAATGAGCCGCATGATCTCCTCCATCCTGATCACTATCACACCTGAGTATGTCCCCTCGTACGCTGTCTTGGGCACCAACTCAACGGTCTTACTCCATCCCCTGCCTGATGAAAGCGTCATGGTCACTCCGTAAGTGCCCAACTCCC
>JAMOOZ010000081.1 GCA_027064885.1 Desulfurococcales archaeon | reverse complement strand
CTTTCACTCAAGCCTTGAGGTTGCCCAGATTAAATATTGAAGCTCTTGCAGAGAGCTAAACCTTTAAGCACTATTGTTTAGGTCTTCGAGGGTGCTTCGTGAAGAGGTATACCGTAGTTGACTGGGCTATATTGGGCTTAGTCGCTGTAGTTGCTGGTGTGGTATTCACACTCACTTGGAACGCTTACTACGCTATTAAGGCTCTAGGAGGACCTATAGTCGCTAGAGCTCTATCATACGGACTATGGCTCATAGGGGCCCCATTAGCTGCTTCTATAATAAGGAAACCCGCTTCAGCGTTCCTAGGAGAGACACTGGGTGCGCTTGTCGAGACCTTCTTACCGAATCCAGGGGGCTTCACAAACCTAGTGTACGGTATTTGCCAGGGGATAGCCTCGGAGGTAGCGTATGCCATATTTAGGTACCGTAAGTGGGGTGTCCTGCAGGGCATGCTGGCGGGAGCGTTTGCCGGTCCCGTAGCGGTTGCGCTAGATGCAATATTGTTTCAGTCCCTTGCAACGCCACCAGTAATGCTTCTTTGGATTGTCGCGTCCGTGATTAGCGGTGCTATCTATGGTGCTATAGTGTCAGCCGTAGGTAGGACAGTGCGGGGAGGTAGTGAGAAGTGAAGCGTGATGCCAGACCGCCTTCCAGGCTAAGCGCTTACTTACGAAGGAAAGCTGACCCTATATGGAAGAGGATCTTCATACATCCTTTTGTGAGGGAGCTTTACTCGGGGACCCTTCCTCTCAAGAAGTTTAAGTATTATGTTATTCAGGATTACAACTACTTAGTCGTGATGATGAAGTGCTTAGCCCTAGCCGCGTCTAAGGCGGACTTCGAGCTCGGTAGGCTAGCGTTAGAGCTTGCTTATGAAGACGCCACTATAGAGATGAGGAACTATGAGGAACTAATTAAGGAGATTGGGTTAAGTATGGATGAGGTTATTCGTGCTGAGCCTTCACCAACCGCTTACGCGTACTCTAACTTCTTACTCACGACATGTTCCTTGGGCACGTCACTGGATTGTTTAGTAGCTATCTTGCCGTGCTTCTGGAGTTACTTGGAGATAGGGAAGCGTAATGAACAATTACTGAGGAGTAATAGTAATCCCCTGTACCGTAAATGGTGCTCCGCATACGTAAGTAAGGAGTACGAGGAACTAGTTAATGAATTAATCCAGGCAGTTGATTTGCAGGACTTCACGAGCTTAAAGAGGCTTGAGGAACTCTTCATTACGGGCTCCCGGTACGAATACATGTTTTGGGATGCTGCTTACAGGATGGAGAAGTGGCCTATCTAGTATGAGTAACCATGAGACTTGAGAAAGCGTCAGGGCGGATTACACTCATCACGCCTCAGAGATCGAGGGCTTCATCAACCATTACTCTTTACGGTCAAGGCGCTAATTACTTCTCTGCTCCCTTGTCTTGAGTATGAGGGGTGGGAACCTTTATTGGGGTGGTGGGGGCCAATGGCGTTGGGCTCGATAACCGCCCACGACCCCACAACCCTACCCTAAAGGATTATGGGTGAGGCGGAAGTCCTTAGAGGACATCCCAACCCACCCTAAACCACCGCAATCCGCCCTCTAGGGACAAACGGTTAGAATTCCTTTATCCACGAGGAGCTTAAGGGCCTTCCTAAGTACGCCTCTGACCCTCCACCTTCTTGTGGGGTCACCCGTTAGTTTCTTGGCTACTTCGCGGATTGACTTACCCTTGCCGAGTTCCTCTAGAATCCGCCTCTCATCCTTGGGGAACTCTGACCTTAGGTATCTTAACGCCAGCCTAGCGACGTCCTCGGGTTTTAAGCCAAGGTATGGGTTCTCGCTACTGAGATTATCCAGGCGCTGGAGTATCTCAAACTCAATTATGGTTACTTCCTCATCCCCGCTTAACCTCTTTCCGTATACCTTCTTTAATTCCTTGAGTAGCTCTCTACGGCTTTCGAAGCCATCCTTCCTAGCATCCTCGTCCGTTAACTCGGAGACCTTCTTATGGGTGACACGCGTTATCTTTACCTTACATATGGGTTTACCGCCGCTATGCACTATGACCTCCTTGTACTTAGGTATCACTTTTCCTAACCTCACCGTGGCACGTTTCTTGCCGCTTAGCAACATATCGGCGTACTCCTTCCGTAGCATTATATGTCTCCTAAGGTATGTTGGCAAATAATCACCTCGTCGAAACCATCGAGTCAGGAGCTTATATAAAGTGATGCACGTTATGTTCCTAGGGCATTTCATTGAGGAGCACGCGGAGCATCCCGGAACCCGTTAGGGTCGCACGGCTTAACGCAATAAGGAAGGCATTAACCTGGGTTAAGGACGCTGACATCGTAGGTATTGGGACAGGATCAACGATGGCGCAGTTCGTGGACGTAGCCCACGAGGCCGGGGTGCTTGAGGGCAAGTTAATCGTTACGTCCTCCCTCGACACGACATTAAGGCTTAGAAACCTAGGCTACAGGGTTGCCGATCTAGTTAGTATTGAGAGGATCGACGTATACGTGGATTCTGCCGATGAGGTCGACGAACAGGGACGAATGATAAAGGGAGGCGGGGGCGCCCTACTCCAAGAGAAAATACTTGCAACATATTCCGACGTTGCAGTATTCGTTGTGGATAATGCTAAGTTAGTGAGCAGGTTAGGAGAGAGGTGGCCCGTGCCAGTCGAGGTTGTCCCGAGGGCCGTGTCCATGGTTTTAAGGGCGTTAAGGGATCTGGGATTCGAAGCC
>JAMOOZ010000080.1 GCA_027064885.1 Desulfurococcales archaeon | reverse complement strand
GGTTAGGGAGGTGCGTGCAGGGACAGAGTAAGGGGGCTGAGCTCTCACCCCTTGTCACTACGGTGTTTAAACTCTCCCTTCCGCTAGCGCTTGCTGTGGCGGGAGGGTTAGCCCTTCAAGGTCACCTTTCGCCGGGCGGCGGTTTTCAGGCTGGTGCGGTTGTAGCTGTAGTGGCTTTCTTATTCATGGCTACTCATGGCGTTGCCCGTGGCTGGCTTGGGCGTGTTAAGGTATTGCTTCTTGTGAGGGGTGCTGCGTTACTAGCTCTTTCCGTGCTTGCAGTAGCGCCTGCTGTTATAGGGATGCTGTATGGCTTAGGTCCTTACGCCCTGACCGGGAGATCTGTGCCTAAACTAGTGGTTCCTGGGTGTTGCGTTGTTCCGGCGTATACTCTACTACTTAATGTTTTCGAGGCTGTTGCGGTGGCCGCTGCCTTCACCCTTGTTGGGCTTATCATGTGGTTACCAACATGTGGTGAGGATCGTGAATGAAGTGGACTTATTCCTACTGAATTTAACTATGGCGTCTCTGCTGGCGTCGATTGGGATGGGTATTGCTGGTATTGTACTTAAGAGGAACGTTGTTAAGAAGGTGATTTGCTTAGGCATGGTTAACGATGCTGTGGCTGTTCTACTAGCGTTCATAGGCTTTAGGGCTAAGCATCCTTCTTTCCCTCCTGTTTGGCTGTTTAAGGAGGATGAAGGGCTGGAGCACGCGCTACGTACTTTCGTGGATCCTCTCCCTCAAGCCCTCGTAGTTACCTCCATTGTGATAGGTGTGGCGTTCACACTATTCCTGTCAGTAGCGGTAGTGAGGTTCTACGAGGATTATGGTGTGTTGAGCTTTGAGAGAGTGCTTGAGGAAGTTGAGGGAGAAGTTGAGGAGGTTGGTGAGTGATGGAGGTTGTGTCGCCGGAGCCCTTGCTGTGTGTTGTGATCCTTGCACCAGTAATTACTGTGTTTTCTTTACTCGTTGCTAAGGTTCTGCGTAGTGCTTCATTAGCAACTCTGCTTTTCTGGGGTGGCTTAGCGGTTCAGGTGCTGGCGTCCATGTTAATAACTCTACGGACTCTTGCCGGTGGGGTGCTGACCTATGCCTTCGGTGGATGGCCGCCGCCAGCAGGCGTGGTTCTCGCGGCTAATCGTGTTACTGGTGTATTTCTTCTCGTAGGTACTGCCATTATTTTCGTCTGCGCAATCGCCTTGAAGTGGTTCTTACGTGGCTTAGGTGCTGACTCGGTGACCACGTACGCCTTCATGCTACTCTTCGCCTCCGGCTATGCGGGAGTGGTGCTGACTACCGACCTGTTTAACGTTTATGTGATGATGGAGTTACTCTGTATTTCCTCATATGCTCTAATTTCCTTACGGAGGGGAAGAGCTATTGCCGCTGCCTTAAAGTACGCGGTGTTCGGTGGTTTGGCTGGCGTGGTTCTCGCGTTGTCTGCCGGCATCGTTTATGGTTTGCGGGGCTCGATGTACTTTGGTGATGTTTCCCTCACCAATATGGTTAGTCTGGGTGTGGCGGGGAGCGCTGCCGCATTAATAATCGTGTGGTCGCTTTCGTTTTTCTCTGCCCTGTTTCCGAACCACTTCTGGCTTCCTGATGCCCATTCTGAGGCGTTGCCTCCGTTCTCTGCAATGCTTTCTGGTGTGAGTGTTCTTTCGGGATTCTACGTGCTTGTTAGGTTAAGTAATGCAGGGTTGAGCTTCTTGGGCTTCGTGACACCGTTGATTCAGGTACTGGCGCTGGTAGGCGCCCTCTATGCCGCAGTAGCTATGTTTGTTCAGAGCGATGTTAAGAGGATGCTGGCGTACAGTACTGTATTGAATGTTGCGTACGTGTTCATGGGATTGTCTGCGGGTGCAGGCGGTGTCTCAGCCGCGCTACTTCATGCTCTTACCCACGCGTTGAGTAAGGCACTGGCTTTCCTCTCTATAGGGATACTTGTTAAGTGGGTTGGGTCTAGAGATATCTACGTTTTAGAGGGAGTAGGTAGAGCTACCCCCAGTGTGCTTATACCGTTGACGGCTAGCGTACTAAGCCTTGTGGGTGTACCGCCATTCCCTGGCTTTGTAAGTAAAATCATGCTCTATGGGGCATTAATGACTCACGGATCCCTGTTAGCTGCGCTAGTGCTTGTCCTGACCTCCGGTATTGCCGCGTTATCCTACGTTAGGTTGCTTGAGCATCTCTGGCACACTCCGACAAATCGGGCAGGCATTTTCAAATTACCTATAGCGATGTCCTTCACCCTCTACAGCTTAACGGCAGCAATGATCTTGCTTAGCATGGTGTGCATGCCACTAGTGAGCTTATTTAACAGCGCACTTAGTACTCAGCATATAGCGTACTCCCTAATTAGGTCGATAACTCCCTAAGCATGGTTTCATTAAGGATGCCCAAGGCCAGAGCTGGAGCAGTATTTTATGTTAATGCAGTAAAAACGTCTTGAGTAATAATACTGCTATGAAGCTTGTTGCGCTTATGAGTACGTTGTCGTCAATAGGGTTGAATTCGTAGTGCTCGACAAATGATGCTAGGGCGGCTACGAGAACACCCCAGAAGCTGTTTAAAAGTAGCACGCCTATTGGCGCACAGACAGCGAACATCGCGAGGTTGCCCCACCATGACTTAGTGCGTTTTTTAAACATCGTGTTCCTGACTATGCCTGTTGCTGCGTCGCCGAACGACATGAAGAGTATAGGGATTAAAGCATAGATAGGGCTACCTAGTATGAACCATGCCAAGAGCATTGAAATGCCCC
>JAMOOZ010000079.1 GCA_027064885.1 Desulfurococcales archaeon | reverse complement strand
GAGGTGACGTAGGGACTATTAGCATTGTCGTGGGTGTCGGGCACAGCCTAACATGCGCTGCCGCATTAGACCTGTTCAGAACCGTAGTGGAGGCCAAAGCCACTGCATGCTCTGACCTACTCCTAAGATGTGAATCAAGGGCTGTCGGGACGGTCACCGATAACGTGACCCTAATTTATCAGGGGGCCAGTGATTCATACGAATATGCGTACCCGTGGGCAGGGCCAGCCACGGAGATAGGTCATGAGGTCGCTAAGGCAGTGTGGGAGGCGGTGGCTGGAAAGGGGATGAAGCTCCTTGACCTCGACAGCAGGTTAAGGTCAGCCGTGGGTTTAAGTGTTGAGGAACTTGTGGATGAGGCGGTGAGGGCGTATAAGGAGGCCCCTGTGCCGGGACTAAGCGAGGGTGAGGTACGCAGTAAGTTAAGGAAGGCGTTGCTTAAGGTGCTTAAGGATCCTAACGTGTGGGCCTTCCTCATAGCGGCGCGTGAACTCGACCTCCACGGCACTTCGGGAACCATACCTGGTTTAAGCAGGGAGGAATTCCTGAGGGACACTGCCAAGGTGGTTGCCGACGAGCTAATGAGTCTGGCGCTAGCCACGTACATCGCCGGCGCTAAGGCGATGTTCTCGACCTACTGGGTCGAGAGGCTAAAGACTGAGGGCGTGTTGAGGACAGTTAAGGAACTCCCGATGTTCGAGGACGACGTCGTGTCCGCGCTCATAGCTTCCGCCCTAACGCGGCTCTACGACGAGGTACTCGAGGATGGTGATCCAAACTAAGGTTTTTGCCGCGGTCGTGATGGCTGGTGGTGAAGCCCGTAGGATGGGTGGTGCGCTTAAACCACTCATTAACGTGTGTGGAGCACCGATGATTCAGTGGGTGATTAACGCAGCTCTGAACGTGTCACGCCACGTAGTGGTGGCTACGTCTTCACGAACCACGCAACCACTACTCACCCGTATGCCCGCACTCATTACCGACCCACGCATACATGTTATTGAGACGCCGGGGGACGGGTACGTCAGCGACTTAAGGGTGGTTACGTCCTCCTTAAGGAAACCCTTACTAGTGCTACCCGCAGACGTTCCGCTAATTACTACCGACCACCTACGTTCATTCCTTAACGCGGCTAAGGAATTCCCTGACGCTGACGTCGTTACCCTCGTAGTAGAGGGTGTTGGGCCCATAGGGATTTCACTGTTCCGTAAAGGGGGAGGTGACTGGGCATCAGTAACTGTCAGGGACGATGATCGGTTAATGAACGTTAATACGTGGGAAGACCTACGTAGGGCGGAGACCCTTTGCCTCAACAAATAAACGCTTAAAGCATGGCTTCCTAACCTGGCTTAGGAGGAAGTGTCATTGGTTATGGTAACCAAGTGTCGGGAACACGGAGGGCGATGCCCGGAAGGCTCGATCGATTTTAGCTCAAACCTAAACCCTCTGAGACCTCCGAAGTGGTTACTAGGGCTTGCGTATGAGTGCTTTGAATCCGGGGCCCTGCTGAAGTACCCTGACTATGAGTACAGGGCATTAAGGGAGGCAATAGCGGCATTCTACGGCGTTGATCCCTCACTAGTGATCCCAGTGAATGGTGCGGCGGAGGCAATCCACACGCTACCCTTAGTACTCAGAGTTAGGACCCTAATTGTTCTGGAGCCGACATTCGGCGACCACGCATGCCTTGAGGAGTCGTTGGGCCTTACCCTGAAGCGCCTTCACTACAAGGAGGTAGGGAATAGATTCATACCGCCTAACCCGAAGGAGGTCGCGAGGGCCTTAACTGATGTGGCTGGTCCTGCAGCGATCCTGGTTTCCGACCCGAATAACCCGACAGGCTCGCCCTTGGGGCACGGGTGGGTTGAGGAGCTAGCGTCCCTAACGCCTCCGAGCACGACGCTAATTATTGACGCGGCCTTCAAGGAATTCTCCGAGCCCCTAACGCTCGAACGCTTCGCCGGGTTGGAGGGCGTGGTGATCGTTGTTAGCTTCACTAAGACCTTAGCCGTGCCCGGACTTAGGGCAGGGTTCATCTATAGTCCGGATACATACGTATGCTCACTAATGGAGGCAGCTAGGCAAGCATGGAACGTTAATGGGTTAGCTGAATGCGTCATCCGCAGAGCCCTCACCGAGTACGGGGATGATTTAAGGGAGTACCTGAAGCTAACTAGGGGCGTGGTTAGGGGCGAGAGGGAGTACCTGGTTAAGGCGTTAACGTCACTAGGACTGAAGGTGTTTGAGTCCGAAGCGCCGTACGTGCTGGTTAAGCATGAGGGGAACGAGAACCCGGGCTTAGCGGAGGAGTTACTGCGGAGGGGTTACTGTGTTAGGGACGCGTCAAGCTTCTATGGGCTGAGCAAGCATTACACGAGGGTAGCTGTGAGGCTCAGGGACGAGGCTGAGGGACTGGTTAAGGCGTTTGAGGAGGTGTTAAGTCACGGGCTCGGGTCTCGCTGAGGGTTTCCTAGCCCTAATATCACTCATGACTCGGGTCCCCGCAGGCGGGAAGCGGGACTTAGTTAGTGCGGCTGAGTACTTCTACCTAGCACCGCTGGTGGGCTCACTGACCGGGCTGGTTGCGTGGGGCGCGGCATTGTTCGCTACGCACGTACTGAAGGACGCTGGAGTGGGTGCGGTGACCTACTTAGTCACGTACCTCCTGTTCACTGGGGGAATACATGTGGATGGCTTCGCAGATTACTTTGATGCGGTGGGTGCTGGCGCGCGTGGCGAGACAGCCTTAAGGATCATGAAGGACCCGC
>JAMOOZ010000078.1 GCA_027064885.1 Desulfurococcales archaeon | reverse complement strand
CGACTATGAGAAGAAGGAGTTCAGGGTAGGTGATGTTATAGTTAAGGAGGGTGACTGGGTAACCATCGACGGTAACACCGGTAACGTGTATGTAGGGAAGGTACCAACGGTAGAGCCTGAGCTAATACCTGAACTACAAGAGCTCCTAGCTTGGGCGGACAGCGTCAGGAAACTAGGTGTAAGGGCCAACGCTGATGTGCCGGAGGACGCGCGCATCGCAAGGAAGTTTGGTGCCGAGGGTATAGGTCTGCTCAGAATTGAAAGGATGTTCAGGAAGCCTGAGAGGCTCGAGGCGCTCAGGAACGTAATCCTCTCAGAGACTAAGGAGGAGAGGGTCGAGCACCTAAAGAAGCTAGCAGCAATGATCAAGCCGGACTTCAAGGAAATGCTCAAGATAATGGACGGACTGCCAGTAGTTATCAGGCTAATTGACCCACCGCTACATGAGTTCCTACCAGCACCTGAAGAACTACTCAAGGAGATCTACGAAGCTAAGGTAGCCTACTACACGCTAAAGTCATCAGAGGCTGTGAAAGGCATAGCGCCTGACGTACTTGAGGAGTACGAGAAGAAGATCGCCGAGCTAGAAGAGCTATACAGGAGAGTAATGGTACTCAAGGAGCACAACCCAATGATGGGTCACAGAGGCGTCAGGGTAGGAGTAACGTACCCAGAGATCTACTACTACCTAACGAGGGCCATGGTTGAGGCAGCCGCTGAGCTACTGAAGGAGGGCTACCACCCGAAGCTAGAGATAATGATACCGCAGGTAAGCGAGGTCAATGAGATAAGGTACGTGAAGCAGAACGCCGTATTACCCGCTATTCAAGATGTAGAGAAGAAGTACGGTATAAAGGTACCAGTGAAGATCGGCACTATGGTCGAGACTGTCAGAGCATGCTTAACTGCCGAGGAGCTAGCTAAGGAGGTGGACTTCTTCAGCTTCGGCACGAACGATCTAACGCAGGCAACCTTCAGCTTCAGCAGGGACGACGTCGAGAACAAGTTTATGCCACAGTACTTAGAACTAGAGATACTTAAGGCAAATCCGTTCCAAACCTTAGACACTAAGGGTGTAGGTAAGCTAGTAGCTATGGCTACGAAAGCAGGCAAGCAGGCTAACCCAGAATTAGAGATCGGCATATGTGGCGAGCACGGCGGTGATCCAGCATCTATAGAGTTCCTGCACCAGGCTGGCCTAGACTACGTGAGCGCCTCACCGTTCAGAATAGTGGTTGCTAGGCTAGCAGCAGCTCACGCCGCAATAAAGTATGGCGGAAAGAAAGAGTAAAACTCAATGAGCTCTGACCGCGGACACCACTTAATTATTTTCTCTCTTCAAACTTAACTCGACAGACCTAAGGAACTCCTCGACATGCGGCGTATCCTTAATCACTCGAAATATCAAGCTAGTCATGCTTCGCCTAATGTGCGGGTTCTTAATAAGCGATTTTATGAACCTATCGAGGTCAGGTACACTCCTAAAGCTAAGAATTAACGCTATGTCGTACTCACCTGTTATGTCGAACACCGCCCTGACATTTGGCTTCTTAGCTAACTCACGTTCTATCTGCTCTATGTATGCTCCATCAACTTGAAGTAATGTCACTGCGTTTACTTGGTAGCCAAGCTTAACGTAGTTGATCAACGCAGTATAGCCCGAGATGTATCCGCGTTCCTCAAGCTTCTTAATTCTCTCGGTAATGGTTGATGGCGACCTACCCAGTTCCCGGGCAAGCTTCCTAATTCCTTCTTTCCCTCTCAATGCTAGGGCCTTAAGTATCCGCAGATCCAGATTATCCAATTCCCGCGGCATGGTATCCCTCCTGTTCAGTTCATCAATGAGTTTTCCGTACTTAATCATTTAAATGTTCGCTTCTTTCGGGAAATCCTTATTTCTTGTTCGGAAAATAACGTTAGATCAGTGAACAGTGATGATGAATGTACATGAAGACATGTCAAACGATATCGAATGGGTTGATGTGCACTACGTCGACCTACGCGGAAAACTTCATTCAGTCTCAGTAACTTACGAGAGAGCTTCCAGGGGGGACATCTTCTTTGACGGATCGTCGGTTGACTTAGTAGACGTAAGTGACAGTGATTTACACCTGGTGCCGGATATGTTAACATTAGTCAAACTGCCATGGGGTGAGGGAAGGGCAAGGGTACATGCTGACATATGGGTTAACGGGAAACCCTTCTGGGGTAATTCAAGAGGAGTAGCTAGGAATGCATCACGCTACGTCCAAGAGCATGGCTTCAGAGAATTAATGGGTGCGGAAGTCGAATTCTTTATTCATAAAGTTGAGTTCAAAGTTAGCAAGGGAGAGCTAATAGCTAGGGTAATTAACGACGAGGAACCTCCAACGTGGTCACTACCTACGAAAAGGGCATATGCGGTAACTGATAGTGATAGCCCCGTAGCTAGTGTGAGGTGGGAGATCATCAGGGCGTTACGGAAGATGAGTATTGAGGCAATAATGCACCACCATGAAGTAGCTCCAAACCAGGCTGAGATATCAACCACATCCCGGGACGCAGTAGGCTTAGGAGATGATATCCTCACGATTAAGTTTGTGGCTAGGCACGTAGCAAGGATATGGGGATACGTCGCGAACTTCATGCCGAAACCTATTTTCGGTGACAACGGCTCAGGAATGCATATTCACGTCAGCCTCTGGAAGAACGGCACTAATGTATTTAGCGACGACTCCGACCCTTACGGCATAAGCCAGTACTGCAGGTACTTTATAGGAGGGCTACTGGATCACGGACGCGCGCTAGCGGCAATAGTGTCGCCAACAACCAATTCGTATAAGAGGTTAGTGCCCGGATATGAAGCCCCCATATACCTGGCATGGGGAGTTGCAAACAGGTCCGCAGCAGTCAGAGTACCTAGGGCCCCATCACCTAAGAAGTGTAGGGTAGAGTTCAGGCCTCCCGACCCGCTAGCAAACCCCTACCTAGCGTTAGCAGCGATACTGGTCGCGGGCTTAGACGGGATAAGGAAGAAAATAGATCCAGGAGATCCAATACAGCGGAACATCTACCACATGAGTGAAAGGGAAGTCAAGGAACTAGGCATTAAGACGCTGCCGAAAAGCCTAGATGAAGCACTGGAGGAACTTGAGTCCGATTCAGAGTTCCTACGGCCAGTATTCCCGCGAGAACTTGTTGAGAAGTATATTGAACTGAAGAAACAGGAGATACGGAGAGTTAACCTCTACCCCTCACCAGCTGAGTTCATGGAGTACATGTGGTGAAGAGGAGGAAAGAGTTAACAGATTTTAGTACCTGGCTTCACAGGTTTCTCAACGGTTAGTATTACAGGCGTTTCCTCCTCGCTGCAACCCGCTGCAAGCAGCATTCCCTGAGATTCTAGGCCCATCATACGCTTGGGCTTAAGATTTGCCACCACGATAATGTACTTACCTTGAAGATCCTCGGGAGCGTACCACTTAGCTAGGCCAGCTAGAATTTGCTTCTCGCCTAACTCACCTAAGTCAACTATTAAGCGTATTAACTTGCGTGAACCTGGCACACGTTCCGCATGCTTTACATAGCCAACCCTTAAGTCTATCCTGGCAAAATCAGAATACTCGATCATATTAGGGACTTCAGGCATTTGGGATCACCAAAAGCCCAGAGCAAAACATCGGATATAAATGTGCTTCCCACTCGACCCTCAAAGTTAAGTAAGGACTGAAGATTATTTCTTTAGGCTGTCGCGAGTTCTGCTCTTTCCTCTTCTGAGCTGATTTTCCCGCCTTTAATGGGCTTAAACTTAACTACGTAAGGCACCACGCCGTCTAAGGTAGGTGCTGTTCTCCTGATAGTGGCTTGCACCTTCATACCGACCCGTACCTCCTCAGGTTTTACGTCCGTTAGTTGTGCTAGGACCTTCGCATCCCCTAGCTTTATGATCGCTATTATTAAGGGCGCATACTGCTCGAACCCCTTAATAGGTACGTTAAGTATGGTGTAAGTCAGTACCTCACCCTTACGCGGTAGCTCTATCTCGATAAGGTTCCTGGACCCGCATTTCGGGCACGCAGCCTTAGGAGGATAGGTGACGAGACCGCAGTCCTGACACTTAGTGCCTGAGAGCCTTATCAGTCGGTTCCTCAAACGCCATATCCTCTGAATCGTGGTCACGCATAATCACCTCTTCAAAACAACGGTGGTGACGTTTGAACCAACACCACCTATATTCTGCGCTAACCCAACCTCGCCGCCCACTTTCAAACCTGGGAAGTCACCACGTAACTGCATGGCTATCTCAGCGACCTGGTATACGCCAGTCGCACCCACTGGGTGACCCCTAGCCTTAAGACCTCCTGAAGGGTTAAGCACAGGTTTATCTCCTGGCCTGAACCTTCCTTCTGCCCAGAGCTTCGGGGCCTTGCCCCTTTCAGCGAATCCTATTTCCTCAATACTTATCGCTGCGACTATGCTGTACGCGTCATGTATCTCAGCAACGTCAATATCGTTAATGCTTATGTTAGCCATCTTGAGGGCCCTTTCCGTCGAGAGTTTAGCAGCTATGAACCTATCCAGCTCGAACCTTGACGAAAGATCAGGGCTGTCAAGAGCGTTACTTATCCCAGCAATCTTCACTGGCGTATCATTTAGTTCTCGGTACTTCTCGGAAACAAGCATGATTGCGGCTGCCCCATCGCTTAGGGGGCATGAGTCAAACAGCCTTACAGGATCAGCTATTACTGGGGAATTCATCACCGTCTCCAGCGTTATTTTCTTCCTTAACTGAGCGTAGGGATTGTGGTAGGCGTTCTCGTGCATCATCACTGCCCAGTGAGCCATCTCCTCACGCGTGACGCTGTGTTTATCCATATAGTACCGCATCACTAGTGCGTTTAAGCCAGCAAAGCTTATGCCGTAGATTAGTTCGTAGTCTGCGTCAGCAGCATATGCTAAGCCACGAGCGGTGTCAGGGGTGGGGCGCTCATGTAGCTTCTCTACCCCCATCACCAAAACCTTATCGAATAACCCAGAGGATACTAGGGAGTAACCAGCCAGAAGCGCCGCTCCCCCAGAACCGCATGCTCCCTCCGTTTTGAACCCACTGATCCCCCTAAGCCCTACATGATCAGCTATTAGGGCTGCGAGGTTCTCCTGCTCTACTAAGCTACTAAGCATGTTCCCAACAACGATCGCTTCGGGCTTCTCGTTACCGGCGTCCTCCATCGCCTTTACCACAGCTTCCGCGGCTAAGTCCCTCAAGGCAATGTCTACTCTCTTACCTACCTCAGTTAAACCCACACCAACTATGAAGACATCATGCAAGACACACACCCCTACTTGGATTTACACCTCATAACAACTACGTAAATCCCACCGCCTGTAGCCTCACCTATGAACAGCATCTTAGTTCTTCCCATGCTACAACACTTCTCTAAACCCTTAACTAAGGAGAGAGCGGCAGCTATGTGTCCCTTAAAGCCAGCCTTCAGGATTTCTTTTACTGGGCTTAGGTCAGCTGACTTAAGCTTAAGTGAAGCTATAGTCTTCTCAAGAATCTTGGGTTTGCTCATATATCCGCTAACAACCTTAATGCTAGACATTCGACTCCTGCTCCTAAGCAATTTCTTAATTACCTTAGGGAGATTTGACAAGGTTATCTCTGAGAGAAGGTCTGAGAGGGCCCTCTCGTCCGTAAGGGAAGTCCTCATGAAGCCCATGAACTCTTTACGTACTTCATGTCTTAGAACCTCAACCCTCCCTTTCTTGCGGAACTCTATAGCGACGGAGGCCGCAGGCGGTTCACCCCTAACAACAACCATTACTGAAGGAAAGCTCCGAATCGCCTGCTCTATACCATCATCGAGGGAATTGAGCACCGTTACCTTGAGTCCCCCCATCCCGAGTAGCTCGGGAACAACGTGAAAGTCTGGAGGGTGATTATTAGTGTCCGCCACAAAGATAAGGTGTGTATTAGGGGTCAAGTTAACCCTGCTAAGGACTTCGTAAGCCATGGTAATTTCATCCTCATCTATTGCAGGGGATGGCACCCTCCTGCCATCGATCTCGGTAATATTGGAGGGCGTGTACGTCGCCCAGCCCCTGATCGATACCATAGATCCCAGACCTAAGTCGAATACGGGAGCCCCCTTTTATTGTTTAGGTTTTTGTTGAAGGTCAGTATAAACAATTGTCTATAATTCTCTACCTAGGTGAGGATGGATGGTTAGCGTTGCTGGTTAGGATGTACCTAGGGAGTAATTAATGTGACGGTCATGCTTTTAATGAAGTATTTTCACTCAGAGTACGGTAGGGTCAGTCATTGAGTAGAGTGAAGTACTCGAAGCGACTGGCTGTGATAGGCATCATCATAGGGATAATTGCATACGCCGTAATATTTCTCTACATATATAAGGGGCACTTCCTAGAATTCTTCTACATAGTGTCCAAGGGTGACATTGAGGATGCAGCAATTGCTTATGTAGCTAGGATTGCTGCGATAACGTGCCATGCCTTAACATGGTGGATAATAATCAGAGCATTCAAGAAAATTAATCCATTAAAAATACTTGAGATAACTTTTGCCGCGATATTCGTCGAGTTCATAGTCCCTGTAGGCGGTGCAACAGAGGTTGCTAAGCTTTTCCTTGTGCTTAAATTAGGGTTCTTAGACAGGGAGGAAGGTACAGCGTCAATATTAATGCATAGACTCATTACATCCCTGGCAATCTTCGTAACTACTATTGTGTCCCTCTCACTAATCAATGCACCGCCAATACTCTTCATAGTTTTAGGTCTCCCTACACTAGGCCTTCTCCTTGTTAATATGGGGGTCTACATACTGCCTAAGTCCGAAAGGGTTGAGCGCCTTGCTGATAAGTTATTCTCCAGATTCGGTATTAGCGTAACAGGCTTCGCTGAGAACTACAAACTATGTATGGCGAAGGTGAAGAAGTACAAGAAATTCCTTGTATTAGCCACCCTAATGGCTTTCGGCGAGAGGTTTTCCAACGCAATCTTCGGCATAGCCGTAGCTGGCGTTGCTGGCACACATTTAGGCCTTCCCCAAGCTTTCCTAGCATTTGATTCACTCTACGCATTAATCTGGTTACTGCCAGCCATAACACCTGGTGGAATCGGGGTATTTGAATTTGTTCAAATGCTCCTCCTAAGCTACATAGGTGTTAGAGTGCAGGAAGCAGCAACGATGAGTATAGTATCGAGGATATACTATGTCGTTGGTGAGTATCCATTGTTCATAGCATCAGTAGCGGCCCTCGGGTACAGTGTTAAGTCATTCATACGTCAAGCCTTCAGTAGTGGTGGTAATAGCGGTCAGCAAACGTCATCGCTGACGTAATGTGAACATTAAATCCAAAAGCCAAACGCTACATTGACCTTATTAGGGTGCTCGATCAAGTTCTTTAGGTGTGCTAAAGGTTGACAGTGAATAAAGAGGAGATACGGGAGAAAGTCATTGAAGCATTAAAGCAAGTTTATGACCCAGAAATACCTATCAATGTATGGGATCTAGGTTTGATTTACGAAATCAACGTTACGGATGACGGGGTAGTAAACATTAAGATGACCCTCACAGCACCTGGTTGCCCTCTAGCTAACATAATAGCCTACAGAGTCTACCTGGCAGCCCAAAACATCGAGGGTGTTAAGGATGTGAATGTGGATGTAGTGTTCGACCCTCCCTGGGACCCAACTAAGATGACTCCAGAGGGGCGCCGAAAGTTTAAGGAGTTAATGGGATACGATATTGTCGAGGCATACGAAAGTGGCAGGGGTAGATGAGCTTGAGTCCTGTTGAGGAGCACAGGAAAGCTGCGGAGAGCTTAGTAGTTCGCTTCTGTGCTGTCGTGACTAGCGACGCTGTTTATGAAGGAAGGCGGCGAGATGAGGTGACACCGCTTATCGCTTCACTAGTAACCGAGGCCGGACACATACTTATCAATGCCGTCATTGTCCCGAATAAACATGAAGAGATAAGGAAGGCTGTCACAATGGCAACAAAGGAATGCGACGTAGTAATAGTCACTGGAGGGACAGGAATAAGTCGGAAAGACCTGTCGGTGGACGTGGTGAAGGAGTTATGCGTTAAGGACTTACCTGGATTCGGTGAGCTCTTCAGGTACTTAACATTCACGAGGTACGGCACAGCGGCAATGGCTACGCGCGCCTTTGCCTGCGCTACTGGCTCCGCTTTAGTATTCGTCACACCGGGCTCCAAAGATGCTGTTAACATGGCGCTTAATGAGTTAATCCTACCTGAAGTAAAACATCTCATATATGAGATCAGGAAGTCATAGTGGCGCCTTGACGCAGTGATTATTTCCCCTAGCCACAGCATATTCTCGGAGGAGTTAGCCTTGAGTAATGGGTTAAGGGCCTACGTCTCGGTTGACTTAGAGGGTATTCCAGGCATAGCTGGCTTACTGCAATTAATCCCTGGTCAACCCCTCTATGAGGATGCTAGAAAGTTAGTCACGCTGATTGTAGACTCGGTTGCTGAGGAACTCTATAAGTGCGGCTTCGAACACGTGATTATAGCCGATAGTCACGGATACATGACTAACATTATCTATACAGAACTCAAAACTAGTGCCTGGCTTCTTCAAGGATTCCCGAGGCCGTTCTCGATGATGCACGGTTTAGAGAAGGAGAAATATGATGCCGCATTCTTCATTGGTTACCACGCCCCAGCAGGTTCTAGCGAGGCGTATCTTAGCCACACGATGAGTTCATCCACTATTCAGAGGGTCTACGTAAATGGGGAGCTGGCAAGCGAGTATTATCTTAATGCCTTATATGCGGGTGAGTACGATGTGCCCGTAGCGATGGTTGCTGGTGATGAGGCGTTGAGGGAGCACGTGAAGAAGCATACGCCGTGGGCGGTGTTCATTCCGCTGAAGAAGGGTGTAGCGTGGTCAGCCTCCCTTAACCCGCCGCTACATGAGATAGTGCGGAAGCTTAGGGATGGTGTGAGGGAGGCGTGGAATGTCCTAAGATCTGGCAAGGCACGCCCGCTTAAACTCACTAACGGTGCGGAAGTACTGGTTGAGGTTAAGAGAGAGATCGTGTCTGAGCTTGTGAGTCTTATTCCAGGTACTGAACGCGTCGACGCGTTCACTATTAAGTTCAAGGCTAAGGACGCCGTTGATGTGCTTAGGTTCGTGGAGTTGGTGACTTTCCTGGGCGCAGCTGCTAAGGTATTGCTACCTAGGTAATTTTACTCCTCTTCCTCCTTTTCTTCGACACCGACCTCCTCTGACTCAGTACTGTACCTCTTCATGAAGTCTATTAGATCCTCTTCCAGCACTATTGGGTACATTATTAGGAGCGCGTCTCCCGGTTCAGCGACGAGCTTGCTGATGTTATATGGGGTGACAGCTATCCAGTCACCCTGCTTCTTAACGGCCAAGACAGTTGCCCCTAGTTCCTCAAGCTCGTCGGCTAGCTTAGCTATGTTTAGCCTTGATGCGACGTAGAATAGCCGAACCTTTTCACCTGATCCCTCAACCATACGTGAGAGCACTTCCTTGTACTCGTCCTTCGCTGGGAGCGTTAACGCGTATGCGAACGCGTCTGTGACGTCCTCAAGTCTAGTCACTAGCGTAAGTAGTGAGAACTTGTCCTTGGAGTCGAGGTTATTGGAGTCCATGATCATTTCCGAGACCTTCAGCCTTAGCTTATCGAAAAACATCTCTATCTCCATGACCTCCTCGATCATTTCAGGATCCTGTGCTTTGAGTTGGTAGTGGGCTAGGTCATTGAGCAGGTTCACTATGTCAACCATGGAGTCTATGTGACCCATAATAGCCTCTATCCCGGGCGGCGGCTCCATACCTGTTATCTCCTCCATCCCTATGGTTTTCAGCAGGTCATTCACGTTCTCCTTCACACCTGAGAAGTAAACCACGTCACCAGGACGCACGACTTCATCTTCATCAGGGATCAGGATCCACGCCGACTCCCTTAATATGGCTATTGGCTCAACAGCGTATTCCTCCTGAATCCAGCTCATCGTCTTGCCCGCTAACTTACTTCCAGGCACCTTAGCCCTGATCACGTCACTTAAGAAAACGTAGTACCGGTAAAGCTCATTGCTTGGTCTGTAACCCATTAACGTTAGGAACGCCAGATCCTTGAAGGCATCTGTTATCTTGTCTACCCCCAAGACGTAGATATAGAGTGGGAGTGAACCCATAGCCTTACTTATGTTGTGCCCCACAGTTAGTGAGGCATGGATGAGCAACTGGTAGGCGGTGTTGTCGATGGTGCTCTCAAGTTCAATAATGTGCCTAGCTACGGTTCCTTCTCCCGAAAGGTAAGAATACGTGCCTAACTCAATTATCGTTTTCAAGTAGAGATTTAGCGCATGTAGGGCGTCAGTGACAGTTATGGGTTCGTATTTTACGGGTTCATGTTTCAGGTGTAATCTTTTATGTAGGTCCTCATCTTTACTAGGCCACCTACTCATCCTACCCTTCCAAACCCCCTTCAACCTAAGTGTCTCTGCGGAATTTAAAGTATTGCTAGTTTTCGTTACTTCGGGATGTTTGCTAGGCTCAAGAGTTCGTTACGTAAGTTTGTCTTGAATATGAAAACACTGAGTGCCCTAGAGACAACCTTCGATTTACCCAAGAATAGGTATGCTTGATTATCCCTGACGTTCAAACCTACGAGGACATGCACAGGTTGCCACGCAGTTGGTGGGACTGGTTTGTCTAGACATAATCCTTTCAATATATCCTTAAGTATCCCTAGGTTCACGTGGAGAATGCGTTCCCGTACCTTAACGCTGGGGTCCATGAAAGGAAAACGAAGGATGTTTCTCTGCTGATGAGGCTCTACATACTCCTCGGGAATATCCTTCTTCAGCAACTCGAGCGCTGTTGATGGATTAGAGAGGGCGCTCCATACCTTCGATGCGTCTGAAAGTAAGCCCGACATACCCTGTTCAACACGGTCAATTATCCTTGCGCTGAATGGGAGCTCTCCCACAACTTGCGTACTTTTAGGTAGCTTCCTGATGAGGAGGAATCTGGCGACGCTAGAGTTCAGTTTAGGGGCAACGTAGCAATCAATAAGGTACCTGCCCTTCCGTCCTCTGCACCCGCCGAATTCAGCTATCGCGGCTGGTAGCCAGACGAAGGTTAACTTACGTAGGTCCTCTGTGTTGCTTGGTTTAGCCTGCACGAACGTTACTGACACCGTTGAGTGGTTCCTAACAGCTCTTATTAAGGTATTTACGGAGAACTAATCGTTTTATTTTTCTTCATGACAGGTAGGTGGCGAGGTAGTGGAGATTATGGAAGAGGAAAAGGTACTCCTCCCTGAGCGGCAGTATCACTTGGTTAAAGTGTTAGCTAGTCTAGGGGGGAGGACTGAAGCTTCGAGACTTGCGGAAGCTATTGGTAGGAAGCAGAGCGATATCATGAGGGATTTAGCCGAGCTGGAGTCTAGGGGCCTAGTTAAGGTTCATCGAGTCAGGGTTTGGCATGTCTGTCTTACATCGGACGGCAGGAGATACCTAAAAGAGGGGTTGCCTGAGGAGAGGTTGCTTAAGACAGTTGAAGCACGGAGAGAGTTCCCGTCAGTTAAGGAGTTAGCTGAGGTCTGTGGTTTAAGCAGGAAAGAGTTTGCAGCGGCATTCGGTAGGCTTAGGAAATACGGTGTGGTTAAAATTGTTTCGGATAGGGTGATCTACGCTGGTGAAGGTCTTAAGGAGTTACTGGATGACGTAAGAAGAACAAAGGAGTTGCTTAGGAAAGTTGTGGAATGTATTCAGGTGCGCGAGTTACCTGGGTGGGTTACTGAACTCAAGCGCCGTGGTATGGTTGAAGTTACCGAAAGCAGGGTCGTAGAGGTTGAGGCTACGGATGATCTCCCGAAGTTGCTGGAAGCAGGGAGGGTAGGGAAGGCTCCTCTGATAACTAGGATTACGTCAGAGGTCATTGTAAG
This sequence comes from Desulfurococcales archaeon, assembly GCA_027064885.1. Taxonomy (GTDB): domain Archaea; phylum Thermoproteota; class Thermoprotei_A; order Sulfolobales; family NBVN01; genus WAOL01. The sequence goes on along the minus strand of JAMOOZ010000078.1, from coordinate 2,551 downwards.
CGGTAAGTGGAAGGAAGCGATACTTAAGGAGTTCGACCTCAGCATCGAGGTTCCCGTGAAGTACCCCAGTAGGAAGCACCCGTACGTCGAGTTCCTTAACCTCGTTAGGGAGGTTGTTGAGTCTATGGGGTTCGTTGAAGCCAAGGGACCTCACGTAGAAACGGCCCTCTGGAACTTCGACGTCCTCTTCGTCCCACAATACCACCCGGCTAGGAGGGAGAGTGACGTTTACTTCGTCGCTGGGGAGATCGTAGGTGTTGCACCCTCTGATGTGTTGGAGAGGACGCGGGAGGTTCATGAGAGAGTGTGGAAGTACGGGTGGGATCCTAGGGAGGCCTTGAAGCTTGTTCTGAGAACCCATACAACTCCCGTGTCTATGAGGACCATATATTCTAGGAAGGAAGGAGAGTATAGGGTATACTCACTAGACCGGGTCTTCAGGCCGGACACGCCCGACCCAACCCACCTAATGGAGTTCCATCAGCTCGAAGGCATAATTGTTGGGAAGCACGTAACGTTTAAGCACTTACTGGGGTTCTTCAAGGAGTTCGCTAAGAGGTTAGGGTTAGGGGAAGTGAGGTTCAGGCCCGCTTACTTCCCGTTCACGGAACCCAGCGTTGAGGGTTACATAAAACACCCTAAGCTTGGGTGGATAGAGGTGTTCCCCGGAGGCATGTTCAGGCCAGAGGTACTCTATGCTGTCGGACTGAAAGACCATAACGTCGCGGCATGGGGTATAGGCATCGACAGAATAGCGATGATGGTACTAAACATAAATGACATCCGCGACCTCTACACAAACGACGTTGACATAATTAGATCGACGCCGCTTCCGAGGGAGGTGATGCGTTAATGCCGATAGTCGAGGTCTCACTCACAGACCTTCAGAGACTTGCTAGAAGAAGCATCAGTAGTGAAGACCTGCTGAAGGCGCTGGAACTAATGAAAGGCGAGGTAGAGGAGATCAGCGGTGACAGCATAGTCTTTGAAGCAAGCCACGACAGGCCAGACCTCTTCTCAGCTGAAGGACTTGGAAGGGCGTTACGGTACCTGCTAGAGGTTGAGGAACCCCCCAGCACTTTCACTGTGGGTGGCGATATGGCTGAGCTTAGAATAGTTAATCCTCCAAGATACAGGCCCTACGCATACGTATCCATAGTTAAGGGTGTCGAATTAGACAATGAAGCCATAAAGCAACTATTTCAGCTTCAGGAGAAATTACACGCCACATACTGCCGTGACAGGGCGTTAGTATCCATAGGTCTCTACGACCTGGACAAGGTGAAGCTCCCAATAATCTACACGTCAGTTAACAATGCCCGCTATGTCCCGCTAGGCTACTCTGAGGAAATGGACCTCAAGGAAATCCTCGAGAAAACCGAGAAAGGCGTGAAGTACGCCCACCTAGTTAAAGAAGGAGAATACCCCCTCCTCACAGACTCCGAGGGCCAAGTGTTATCATTCCCTCCGATCCTAAACGCAGAGTGGAATAAGGTCACCCCAGAAACTAAGAACATAATCATAGACGTGACCGGTACAGAACCTCATCTAATGATGCGCGTACTAAGCGTTGTGACTTACGCAGTCCTTGAGAGAGGCTACGGCAAGGCCCTCATAATGGGGGCGAGGGTGATCGGCGGAGCCCCAGACAACCCCTACCCAATAACCCCTTATCTAGAAGGGAAGTCATTCAGCGTTCACGTCGAGGATATAGAGTCCCTCCTCGGTCTACGGGTAAGCACCGAGGACATACCAGTACTGCTGAAGCGCATGGGATACGCAGTTACCTCCATCACCTCAGATGGTGTTAAGGTCTGGGTACCACCATACAGAGTTGACGTACATGGTGTCGTGGACATAATCGAGGATCTTGCCATCTCATACGGATATAATGGGCTTCCCACGGAAACACCGCCTCCAACACACTTTAGCGGTAGGTCGAGCATAGAGCACCTAACAAGGACTATTAGAGACATAATGGTTGGCTTAGGATTCAATGAGGTCGTGAACTTCATGTTAATAGACCCTGACATCCTGAGGTTAGTCACCGACGAATCCTTCATCACCGTTGCTAACCCGAAAATGAAAACCTACTCTGCCCTCAGAAACTGCATGCTTGCCTCAATACTGATTGCCGGTAAGGTAAACTCGGAGAAAATGGGTGAAGTTGAGGTCTTCGAGGTAGGGGACTATGTCACCCCTAAGCAACATAATGCTGAAAGCGTGCGTGGTATGGCGTTCCTACTCATGGGCGATAAGTACACGCTCACTGACGGACTGGTAACAGCTAAGTCCATAGCACTAACACTGGGGCTAAAGTACAGGTTCGAACCATACGAAGGTAAACCATACATCCGTGGACGCGCAGCAAAGATTCTCCTCAACGATGTAGAGGTCGGACGAGTGGGGGAGGTACATCCTGAGGTTCTAGTGGAACTAGGGTTAATGAAGCCTGCGGTTGCCGGTGAATTCAACCTAACTAAGATCCTTCACGAGATCATTAAGCGTAAGTAGAGGTTAGCTAGTTATCCATAAGTTTCCTTGGAATCTA
>JAMOOZ010000077.1 GCA_027064885.1 Desulfurococcales archaeon | reverse complement strand
CATCTTCGGTATGACGTGCTTTGATAGCTTGAAGGGTGGTTTAACGTTGAAGTACTTGAGAGCTTCCGGCTCGAAGACGTAGATGCCTGCATTAATTAAGTTGCTTCTCGCCTCGCCTCTGGAGGGCTTCTCGACGAAGTCCACGATCCTGTCAGTCTCATCCAGTAGCGCGACACCGTACCTTAACGGGTCTTCGACTCGGGTCAAGACGAGCGTCGCCAGCCCTCCCGCACTGCGGTGGAACCTTATTAAGTCGTTGAAGTCCACGTCACTAAATATGTCGCCGTACACCACTAGGAACGTCTCGTCAAGTCCGAAGGTCTCCTTAACCATGAGTATTGGCCCGCCATCGCCGAGGGGCTTAACTTCCTCAGCGTACTCTATCTCAACACCGTACTCTGAACCGTCACCGTACTTCCTCTTGATCATTTCGGAGAGGTACCTTACGGAAAGTATCACCCGCTTGATCCCAGCCTCACGCAAGCTACCTAAGATCCAGTCTAGTAAAGGTCTGTTCAGCACTGGTAGGAGAGGCTTTGGTCTCGTGAGCGTTAAGGGCCTTAACCTTGTTGCGAAGCCTCCGGCCAGAACTATCGCTGTGTCGACGCCCTCACCCACGCTTAACCCCCATACTTTAACTGCGTCAACCATTAAAGAAACTGCTTAGAGAACAGCTTAGGTGAACATAGCATTGGGCCTGACGAGAAAATCCAAGGTGGTTGTCGCCGCAGGAACTAAGAATCCCAGTAAGGTGGCTGGTATAAGGGCGGCGTTCACCGAACTACTGAGGGTTAACGTTAAGATTATTCCCGTAGCGGTTGATCCGGGCGTACCTCCGCAACCGTTAGGAATAGATGAGATCCTCTTAGGTGCTAGGAACAGGTGTTTGCAGGCCTTCTCAGCAGTTAAGGATGCTGACTTCGGCGTGGGGGTTGAGGCAGGCATATATAGGGTGGAGAATAGGTACTACGACGTTCAGGTAGCAGTTATACGGGACTTCAATGGCTTAATGTCGGTAGGTTTCTCTCCCTCCTTTCAGGTACCGCCACCATTCGCTGATGCACTGGTTAAAGGAGAGGCTAGGGAGTTAGAGACGGTGGTGGATAAGTACTTCGGAACCAAGGACATAGGAGAGAAGGGCGGGCTCATAAAGATACTTACTAAGGGTGTCGTGACGCGCGAGCACTTAACACGGGATGCTGTCTTAATGGCCCTCATACCTTGGGTGAATGAGGAGCTTTACAAGCGTTGATTGCTTTTGGAACTACGTAACCCTAAGGAAAAACTTAACTTATTAACCCTACCGCTACTTGATGGGTGGTGTGAGGCGTGCCTATAGAGGTGCGTAACAGGGAGGAGTTCATAGAGATTAGTGTGAGGGCGTCGGAAATACGTGTAGTTAGGAACGAGAAGGAAGGTATAGCAAAGGTTAAGGCAAGGACGAGGAGGTACCTGTACACCATTAAGGTACCGCTAAATGAACTTTCGGACTTCCTGAAGAAGTTGAAGTGCAATAAGATAGTGGAGATAGGGAAGAAGGAAAAGAAGGAGGTTACCCCCTCATCCTAGAGCGGGAGTAAGTGATGACTGAAGAACATGGTGATGTATCGTTAGAAGCAGATATTGAGGAGGCGTCATACCCGTCTAAGCGAGGTGCTGTTAAGAACTCTTTTTTCAGTGCGAGGACGGGGGAGTTAACACTTATCGCTGGCCCCTCAGGCTCGGGGAAGACCACATTATTACTGGCAATTACCGGTGTTCTGAAGCACTTACTTCAAGGCAATGTTAAGGGCAGGGTTAACTTAGCTGGCATAGATCCCCTCACGGAGGAAGGCTTCAATGAGGTTCCGAGGATCGTTGGGGCAGTCATGCAGGATCCCGACAAGCAGTTAGCTATGCCTACCCCTTACGATGAGGTCTCCTTCACCCTTGAGAACTTAGGTATTAATGACGAGGAACGAGTATGGAGCGTATTGAGGAAGTACGGCTTGGAGGAACATGCGTTTAAGCCTGTTGAGCACCTGTCGGGAGGTCAGCAACGTAGGCTGGCAATAGCCGCCGCATTAGCGCACGACCCTAACGTAGTAGTGCTTGATGAGCCGACAGCGTCGCTCGACCCTTGGGGCATTAAATCACTGAGGGAGACCCTTGCCCAACTACTGAAGGAAGGGAAGACCGTGATCGTTGTCGAGCATAAGGTAAGGTATTTCCTCGACATGACTTCAAGAACTTATGTGATTAAGGACGGAATGGTCATTACTGAGTACGATAGAGATGAGCTTCTTTCAGCCAATGTGTCAAGGAAGTTACTCATGATGGGTATAGATGCGCTACCCCCGGAAGCCCATATACATGATATTAGCGATAAGGAAGGAAAGAGTGAAGCCATAGTTTCACTCGACAGCGTAGTCTGCGGGTACGGTGATACTGCCGTGCTTGAGGACGTTAGTATGGAGCTTGGGGCTGGTGAAGTGGGTGTTCTTGTCGGTCCTAACGGATCCGGCAAGACTACGTTACTGAAATGCATAGCTGGTTTATTGAACCCCATAGACGGTCGCGTTAGAGTAATGGGTGAGGACCCTAGGCGAACTAACGTTAGGCCCCGCGGCAGGTTAGTTTTTTACGTGCCTCAAATACCGGACTACACGTTCGTCTCGAGCTCCGTGGAGGGTGAGTTGAGGGAGGTTTCTAAGAAGGCGGGTGTGTCCTTTAGAGACCTAGTTGATATCGCCCCATGGGTTAAGGGGGCATTGCAACGGCCCCCGTACAGGTTAAGTCATGGTCAGCGT
>JAMOOZ010000076.1 GCA_027064885.1 Desulfurococcales archaeon | reverse complement strand
TCTTCAGATTTCTCCAGCACATAACCTCTTTTCCGCAACCACTTATCAATGTCAACAGGGTTCTGAACCCAAGCCTTCTTGAAGGGATCATAGTTTCTGAAAGGAAGGGTATATTTAGCTAGCCTGCTTTCAATCGAGAAGAACACCAGCCTCTTAAACCTCATCCCTACGTACTCTTTCAGGATCCTAATTATTTGAGGAAGGTTCTTTATTGCCACATAAACAAGGACTAATGCTTCATAGGTGTCTAGATTAAAGAATAATGATACCGCGTAGGGATAGTTGAGGAATGTGTTTATGAGTTCGTAGAGTTGGTTTCGTGATTCTGCTTCGAAGAATATCATGGTGCTGTAGGGTGACTCCACTATTGATCTAAAGGCGAATCCTGCTAGTGCTTTGTCCTTCATTAGGTGGAGGAGGTGCATTCTTATTTTCCTGTAGGGGAACTTCACGTTTAGTTTTTTCTTTATGTGTTCGGCTATCTGTATGTAGTTTAGTGAGGCGTTGGATTCAAGTATTGCTAGGAGGAAGAGGTCTAGGAGGTCTCTAGGTCTTTTGTTTACGGGTAGGTTTATTGGTATTGGGCGTGCGTCTTCTATGGCTTTTACGAGGGCTTCCACCGAATTTAAGATCCTGCGTTCTTCTAGGAAGTATTTTGTCTTTGCTTGAATAGATATTGCATATGGGTATACGTGGATCCATTCAGTTACGTTGCGTAGTTCTTCTGTTATGAATTCGTGGCCTAGTACTAGGGGGTATCTGTAGGATATTATAATGCCTTCGAAGGTTTCTGTTGCGCTGTACAGCCAGTGCGATTTCGGTGGTTTTAGTTGGCTGTGTTTTAGTAGGGCAATTATTGCGCCTAGTCCTATTGCTGATGGGTAATATCTTAGTGTTAGGTGTCCGTATTCTTTGATCCATCTTATGTATCTTGCGGCCATGTTTCCTGTTATGCCGAGTTTCTCGGCGATTCTGTTTATTCTTAGTGGGGGTAGTTCATCTATTATGGCATCGAGTATGTCTGGGAAGTATGGGTGGTAGGGTGATGTTATTAGTGACTTGAATCTCCTGGCTTTCCTCATGAGGTCTTCTTCTCTCATTTGGTTATCACCGTTTTCTCGGTGGTGTTTTTATGTTCCTCAACTTCGTTCCCAAGATTCTATGTTGTGTTTTCCCTTCTTTTATTTTCCTTTGTTTCTTGGTTTTAGTTAGTAAATTGTTGTGTTTTTGTTTACTTGGTTGCCTGATTTTATGTGTATGGTTTTGCTTTGTGTGTTACGGGGTTATTACTTGGTTATGGGGGTTCGTGGGTTGTGGGGTTGGGCGAGGCTTATATTGTTTCCTTCTAACTATAAGTGGTGATTTATAGTATGTTTGAGGTTCGCTGGCATGGGCGCGGCGGGCAGGGCGCGTGGACCGCTGCTAACTTGCTGGCGACTGCCGCGATGCTTGATGGGAAGCACGTGCAGTCATTCCCGGCCTTCGGCCCTGAGCGTGCTGGGGCGCCGGTACTTGCTTTCACGAGGATCAGTGATGAGCCCATAGAGATTCACTGCATGGTCTACGAACCGGACGCTGTCGTGGTTCTTGACCCGACCCTGCTCGCCACGGTTAACGTGGTTGAGGGTCTTAAGAAGAATGGTTCGATCATCGTTAACTTCGACGGCAGTGCTGAGGAGCTGTATAAGGCTCTAGGGGTTAGCAAGGGTGAGTATAGGGTGTTTGCCGTGCCCGCAACTAAGCTTGCGTTGGAGATCCTTAAGAGACCCATAACGAACACGGCGATGATCGGTGCCCTACTTAGGGTTCACCCGTTAGCGAGCATGGAGAGTCTGGAGAAGGCTGTTAAGGCCAGGTTCCCGGAGAAGGTTGCTGAGGCGAACATGGAGTTAATCCGTAAGGCTTACGAGTCCACGAAGGAGGTGTGAGGTGGTACGCATGGCGGAAGCTAAGAAGGAGCCCCGCGGGTGGAGGGACCTACCCCTATCTGCCCTACCCTATAAGCTCTCCCTAGAGTATAAGACGGGGTCGTGGAGGGCTTTCAAGCCGGTAATTGACCAGAGCAAGTGTGTCAAGTGCATGAACTGCTGGTTATTCTGCCCAGACTCCGCCATCTTATGGGACGGTGAGAAGGTTAGCGTGAATTACGAGTACTGTAAGGGTTGCGGGATCTGTGCTCACGAGTGCCCCGTGAACGCAATAACAATGGTTCCTGAAACCGAGAAGGCTTGAGGTGAGGTGATCACGCGTGTCAGGAGGTAAGGTCCCGAAAATACCTCTCGAGAAGCAGGTTAGGATGGCCGTTAATGGTGACGAGGCAGTTGCTTACGCAGCTAAGCACTCCTTAGTGGACGTGGTTGCTGCGTACCCGATCACACCGCAGACAATCATAGTGGAGAAGTTCAGCGAGTTCGTCGCTAATGGCGAGGTACACACGGAGTTCGTTCCTGTGGAGTCCGAGCACTCAGCCATGAGCGCCGTCGTGGGCGCGGCAGCCGCGGGCGCTAGGGCCTTCACCGCCACCGCCTCCCAAGGCCTCGCCTTAATGTGGGAGATACTCTACATAGCGTCATCCCTAAGGTTACCCATCGTGTTAGCGGTTGCGAACAGGGCTCTGTCAGCCCCGATTAACATTCACTGCGACCACAGCGACGCTATGGGCATGAGGGACGCTTCCTGGGTCCAGCTCTTCGTGGAGAACACTCAGGAAGCGTACGACACGACCATACAGGCATTCAAGATAGCTGAGGACCCCGAGGTGCTCCTACCAGTAGCGGTGAACTTAGACGGCTTCGTACTTAGCCACACC
>JAMOOZ010000075.1 GCA_027064885.1 Desulfurococcales archaeon | reverse complement strand
TGATGGCTGATCCGGGTGGGTCAACTATGCTCCCTACATACCCATTAGGCCCGGTCAGCCGTAATTCGTGTTTTCCTGGAGGTATATTTACTGTAGAAACTATGATGGCCTTGCTGCTGTGGGGCGGTATTGTCGTAGGTAAACTTGACTTAACGGCTACCCATTCATTACCCACCCTTAGGTAGGCTTTGTCAAGCTTAAGTTCCTGGTCACCATGGTTGGCAACATACACTATTAAGTCACCCCGCCAGAAGTACTTCTCTATGGTGGCGAATCCTACTTGCACGTGCGGTAAGATGTTCCCCACGCTAGATGATGTCTTGTTCTGCATGTACGCATACAGCACTACACCTATGGACACCGTTACTAGCATGAGGAGCACGGTGCCCACGATTTTTGAGAGTCCTTTCCTGATCTTCATAGTTCTCGAAGTCTTATTTCGTATGAGCGCCAAAGTACCTTACCATCATATACTACGGCATTTAAGGCGGGTATGCGTTTTAAACCATGGTTAAGGGGTGTCTCAATGTCCTACAGTGTGCCTAAGTTAATAGACTGTAATGCTAGGTCCAAGAGGATTCGCTTAAGCAATAAGATGTTAATAATAGGTAGGTGCGTTGAGGTCGAACATGGTGAGGTGTTATCATTCTTTAAGGATACAGGGTACTCGGTGTTCTCGGTTTGCCTTGAGGAGGAGCACATTAATATGGTTGGGTTTAAGTTAGCCGGGATATTGCGTAGGTGCAGGGACTTCCTTAAGGAAGTCGCTGTGTTGACAGTTGATGGCTCACCTCATTGTGTTCAGTTGCACTTCATGGTTGAGGAAGCCTTTAAAGTAACGGGGCTTGAGGGCGAGATACGGAGGAAGCATTTCGTCATCGTTAGGGGAGAGGGTGTGGTTGAAGTTCCGAAGGAGAGTGTTAAGGTTGCCAGGTACTTAAGCAAGGTGTCTAAATTAATTAAACAATGTAGGGGTTAAATATTGAAGAATATTCTAATTGAGTCGAACCTTTATTATCATTAGCCAGCTATGTAAATTGGGTGGACTTTTGGTCTCGTTAGATGAAGGCCTGCTTCAATGGGCGGTTGATAAAGCCCTAGGGGCTGGCGCCTCCTATGCCGAAGCCAGGTACCAGCGTGACGCCATGTCAAGTGTTATCCTCAGGAACGCACGCACTGTAGGCGTCGGTAGCGAAGTGCGTGAAGGTGTGGGGATACGAGTAATAGTTAGCGGGTCACTAGGTTTCGCCGCGACAAACATCCTAACTAGGAAGGGTGTTGAACGCACCGTCATGGCGGCAATCACTAGGGCTAGGGCCACGGCAAGCCTCAGGAAAACACCGATAGAGTTCAGTGACGAGAGGGTTGGAAGGGCATCCTATGAGGTCGCCGTGAAGAGGCCCCTAGGTGATCTAACGGCGGAGACCCTCACGGAACTCGGCAAGAGTCTTACCGAAACAATAAACTCGTCGGTAAAGGAGGTCAAGGTTCCTGCCGTGATGTTCCAGGCCGGCACACGCCTTCAGGAGAAGTTAGTAATCAACTCAGACGGCGCTGTGATTCACTCAGTCATCCCACGCGTGACGGCGTTCATTAACTTCGTCCTAGCCCACCCGCAGAAGGGAACGCTTCAGAGAACCATTGAGAAGGAGGCTTCCGGGGGCGCGGAACTCATTGATTCGTGGTGTCTAGAGGACGTCGTGAGTGAGGAGGTAAGGAACCTAGAAAAAGTATTCCTTGAGGGTGTTGAGCCACCGAAGGAACCCGTTGATGTCGTCGTTGGTTCAGAGGTCGTCGGTCTACTTGTGCATGAGTCAGCCGGACACCCCATGGAGGCTGACAGGATACTCGGGAGGGAAGCCGCGCAGGCGGGCGAGTCATTCGTTAAGCCGGACATGATAGGTAGATATAGGATAGGGACGGAGTACGCTACCGTCATCGAAGACCCCACGATACCAGGCAGTAATGGTTACTACCTCTTCGACGATGAGGGTGTCCCGGCAAGGCCCAGGTACCTCTACAAGGAGGGCATCATCTACGAGCCCCTCCATAACAGGCACACGGCGAAACTCATGGGCACCTCGAGCAACGCCGCGGCTAGGGCGATGGATTACGCCTCAGAACCCATTATAAGGATGAGCAACACGTACCTCAAGCCAGGGGACATGAGCTTTGAGGAACTGATAGAGGACATTAAGCTAGGGGTGTTCATGAAGTCCTACATGGAGTGGAACATCGACGATATGCGGTGGAATCAGAGGTACGTGGGCCTCGAGGCATACATGATAAGGAACGGTGAGTTAGCTGAGCCCGTCCGGAACCCAGTGCTCGAGGTCACCACCAAGGGCTTCTATAGCAACATTGTGGGTGTTGATAAGCACCTGAGATTCTACCCAGGAACATGTGGGAAGGGTGAACCATCGCAGGGTGTCCCCGTATGGTTTGGAGGGCCGGATGTGAGGCTAGCTAAGATAAGGTTGGGGGTGATCACGTAATGGTTGATGCGCTCGAGTTATCGGAATCCGTACTCAAGAGACTCGAAGGAAGGTTTGATGATGTAGCGGTTCTGGCAAGGCAACGCGATTACGTGATGGTTAAGCTATGGAACACTGAACCCTCGGTTACGCAGTCATGGATCGATACTAAGGTATCGGTACTGGTGTCTAAGGATGGTAGGGTGTTCTCAACGGAGCTCTCCGTGAGTGACCCGGACGCGGTTGATAACGCGTTAAGAAATGTTGGTGAGATCCTAGCTAAGCTGGAGCCTTCCGAGATCTACGCCCCACTACCCGAGCCAGTGGAGTTCAAGCCCCTCGAGGGATTAGTTGATCAGAACGTCCTTAAAGCAATGGAGGAACCCGGCAAGTACGTGGAGGTAATGATCGACGCTGCACTCAAGGAGGGTGCGGAAAGGGTAGCTGGCAC
>JAMOOZ010000074.1 GCA_027064885.1 Desulfurococcales archaeon | reverse complement strand
AAGCATTGAGCCTACCTTAAACTTAGGCATGAAGGCTATGGATGCTGAAACGGAGATCATTATCAGAGTGTAAATAATGGCGAGTATGAAGCTCACAGGCAAGAACTGAAGGTACGATAAGACAGCAATTACAACCCCTGAAACAGCTGGCACGACTGAGATAGCGTAGTGAATTCTCTTGGACTTACCGATGTAGAGGGTGTTAAGCACCCTTAGAACACCTCAGTCCATGTAGTTAGTTAACCTGAGTACTGCCTCCTCGTACGGTGGGTTCTCTAATGCTAGTCTTCGAATGAAGTCTGCCCTGCGGCGCACCTTATTAATGAGTGTATCTATGCTTAAGCCACGTATTTCACTAATCTTCCTCAAAGTTATTGAGGCTTCAGGTGCGAACCTCTCTAACTTAGCACCTTCCTGCTCATCTACTGATACCTTATATATAACGTTAAGTTCAGGTTCCTTAGTCTCGGGATCTATGTGGGAGATCTCAGCGGCGGTTAAGACGTATCTACTTATTTTCCTCCCTACCCTTACCTTAGACACATGAACTATGACGTCAAGCAACTGCATGAGGTATGGCGGAATATTCATGGGCGGGGCCATTAACCTCCTAACAGCGGCCTCAACACCCTCAGCATGCATCGTGCCTAGGCCACCATGACCTAGGGAAATGGCTTGGAGGAGTACGTATGCCTCCTCACCCCTAATCTCGCCGACGATTATGTAATCAGGCCTCTGCCGGAGTGAAGTCTTAACTAGGTCGTAGAGCGTCACCTTACCGAGGGTCTCGACACCCTCCCTGGTAACCATGAAGACGGAGTTAGGGTGAGGTAACCTGATCTCCCTAACCTCCTCGATGACAACTACCTTCATATTCAGAGGTATTAGAGTCGCTACGGCGTTGAGCAACGTTGTCTTGCCGGCAGCGGTCTCGCCAACTATGAATACTGAGCGCTTGTTCTCCATAGCAACCCACAGAAAACCCACTAGCTCCGGTGTTAGGGTGCCGAACCTAACCAGGTCTATGACCGTGAATGGGATCTCCTTATACTTCCTTATAGTGATCGCAGTACCTAACTCGGAAACAACGGAATGAACCACGTTGATCCTGTACCCCATAGGTAACGTGCCGTCAACTATTGGGCGACTTAAGCTCACGAACTTACCAGTAGTTAACATCATCTTCTGCAAGTGCCTCTCAAGGTCCTCAGGCTCAACAAAGAACACATTTGTCGGCAAGTTCTCATACATCCTGTGCCACACGAAGACAGGCTTACCTATGCCGAGGACGTGAATATCCTCAATATTCGGGTCCTTAAGCATGGGCTCGAGCTTACCGAAACCCACAATATCCCGCCTAGCCATGTACTTAATGCGGTCAATTACTGCCTCATCGATCCTCTCCTTCCGCTTCAGCTTAAGCCTCTTCCTCAAGATCCTAGGGGCAAACTTCTCGATAGCCTCCTCAATAACTATAGCCATCTTATCAATATCAAGCTCCGGCCTAGGATACTCCTCAATAAACCAACGCCTAACAACCTCAAGAACCTCTTTCTCCGCCTCACTCGGTTGAGGAGTATCAACAACATACTGTAACGAACCACCGAAGGAAGTAGCCATTGACGATCTAACAATACGTATCTTAGTGTACTCATCTAACTCATACTCATCGACTACCTCCTCCTTAACGCTCAAGTCTGCATCGCTCTTATCTCCCTTAGGGATAGCGCTGGAACTAGCATCGTTGTAGATTAACTCTTCATCTTCAGGCATGATTAGCACCTACGCCGCTTTCTCAAACTCAAATCATTTTTACCTCAACAAAATTATTTTCCCTTAGACATACTTACACTTTATTCCTTGTAACAGTATTTTATCTATGTCGTAATCTCCTTAAGGAAAAGATCAATGTGTTTAAATGTCTAGAAAGTTATCATCTAGTTAGTGAAAACTACTACTTGCTCTACGGCTTGTCTAGATCAAAAACAATTGCATTTGTGTCTTCCTTACTTCGTTAATGTTAATTTTACGCTCTTATGGTGTAGGATACCTCAGATCCATCGGTCGATACTATGGTTACCTTATAGGCGTAACCTGACTGAACACTTAGGCTTGTTGCTCCATAGTATATTGCTGTTGTGTTGACATTACCTGGCGTCACAATGACACCTTGGCCAGAGCCGGCTTTCGCAAGAGATGCATCCGAGCTTATATGTGATACGTCTATGTAGTACACATTGCCGTTGGGATCTGTTATGTATGCCCTAGTTATGTTTGCTGGTGCTCCTCCGTCATTCCTTACGTACAGCACAAACAGATTATTGTCTTTATCCCAGTATCCTGTCTCTACTACTAGGACTGCTTGGGGCCCTGAGCCTTGGTTTAGTCGCCCACCGATCCAGCCTGTTGCAAATGCGTAGATCACTATTCCTGTTGCGATGGCTATCAGTATTAGTAGAACCGTTGCGATTATTGGGGATATACCTTTTCTTAAGGCCTTCACTTACTGCTCACCCCACATAATATTTTGTAAATCGGTAAATTAAAAATTGACTGATGCCTTAGTGTAATTATTTAATTCATATTTGTTTTATATAAGGTGTTCACGGAAATATTTTTCCATTAATTCAAATCTTTAGTTCATGCCAGTATAAATGCTCAGTTCAGGGTTTGGGTTCCTCCTTTTTAAGTAAATCTGCGTAGGGAGTCTCTAATCGGTGTGTAAGCCTATGTCCAGCTTTAAGGACTTTGAGAAGGCTTGGAAGGGGAAGGAGAAAACTGTTGGTCAGATGATTAAGGGCGCGTTTACGAGGGAGAAGCCTCTAAGGATGAGGTTAGCCATGGCTCACTATAAGATTAACTCCATGGTTAGGAGGCTTGAGGTGTACTTAGAGAGGCTTAAGGCTAGGGATAAGGACCTGTTTGAGAGGGTTGTGGATGCCCTCATAAGCAAGGATATGGCTAGGGCGTCCATGTATGCTAACGAGGTGGCTGAGTTAAGGAAGGTGGCTAAGTCCCTACTCATGGTGCAGGTAGCGCTCGAGCAGATATCACTGAGGATCGAGTCCATAAGAGAGATAGGCGACATCGCAGCCATGCTCGGCCCCGTCGTGGGCGTAGTTAAGGACATAAGGGCAGCGATAAGGGGCGTGCTCCCCGAGATAGGCATCGAGCTTGGAGAGGTGCACGACATACTTCAGGAGACCGTGATGGAAGCGGGTGAGATGTTAGGAATAGGTCCGTCAACAATATACACGAGCCCCGACGCGAGGAAGGTGCTAGAGGAGGCGAATGTAATAGCGGAGCAACGCATGAAAGAGACGTTCCCGGCCCTACCTGCCGTCCCGACTGCTACGAAGAGCAACGAATCGGAGGCCACCGCCGAAAACTTCTAACGTAGTGGTCAGAATTTCTTGTCTTTTTGATGAAGTATAAGCCAGTTGTTTGTTTTCACTGGATCTTTCTCTATTAGTTCAGGGGATTATCTTGCCTTCTATTTTAACTTTAACTTCACTTACCCCTAATTTCTTGAGGGTTAACGTAGCGGTGCGAATGAGTTTGTTGACCATATCTTCTAGTGCCTGCGGGTTTCCTGCCTCGCCGTAGATCCTTATCTTGGGTTCTGTGCCGGACTCCCTTATGAGTAGCCATGACCTATCTGGGAAGTTCACTCTTAATCCATCGATCGTTATTACTTCGGAATCCTCTCCCGCAATCCTCAAGAGTTCGTCCTTCATTGCCTCGAAGACCTGGTCACGCACGTGCTTAGGCATCTTGAGCGAGTACCTGGCTTGAGGGTAGTTGGGTACCTCACTCATTAACTCGCCTATGTCCTTCCCTTCCTCAGCCATCCACTTAACTATTAGTCCGGCTTGGTAGATCCCGTCGATCCAGGGTCCCCAGGACGGGTCGATGAGCTTCCATGGCTCAGCAGCTATTAAGGTGTCGGGATTCCTCAGCAGACCCTCATGCGTCTTCCCTAGCTTCACCACGTAGAGCTTGCCGCCAAGTTCTTCGACGACGTCCCTCACGGCATTACCAACATCTATGGACACAACAATAGTTCCTTTCCTCTCCTCGAGCTTCCTCTTGGCTATTAACGCTATGATCCTATCCTGCTTTATGAAACCCTTAACCGGGTCAAGGACAGCTAACCTGTCGCCATCACCGTCCTGTGCAAGGAAGACGTGGGCACTTACGTCCCTAGCGATAGGGAGGAAGGGCTCCAGCACGTCCGGCCTCGGTTCAGGAGTTCTGCCGGGGAATCTCCCGTCGATGTTGGCGTTCAGCGTTACGACGTCCGCACCTATGTTCCTTAGCACGTTAGGTGTGGCTAGGGAGGGGGCGCCGTTGGCCGTGTCTATGAGTACCTTAGGTCTCTTCTTAACCTTAGCTGGCATCACCTTGGAACTCACTTCCTCTACGTAGTCCTCCAGCGCGCCTAGCCTTGCCTCATACCTACCTACGGAGTCCCAGTCAGCAAGCCTCCAGGATTTTTCGTGAATTATTTTCTCTAACTCCCTTTCACTGCTCTCGGGAAACTCCATTCCCTCAGCGGTGAATACCTTTATTCCATTGTCTGTTGGTGGGTTATGTGACGCCGTAATGTATATACCTCCGTCGCTCCTATACCTCCTCACGGACCAAGCTAGGGTGGGGAGCGGAACCAACCCAACATCAATTGCGTTAGCGCCTACGGTCATGGTGCCTACCGCCGCGGCTAGCTTAAGGACGGGTGTCGTTAGCCTACCGTCCCCACCAATCACTACCTTAGACGCCCTCACGTAGCTTGCTAGCGCCATCCCCACCTCGACGGCTAGGTGGGGTGAGACCTCCTCTAAATACCTACCTCTAATACCAGCGGTTCCGAAGAGCCTCCTCATACGGAGACCCTCCTCAACTCCTCAGGCTTAAGTAGGGATATGCCAGCCTTTCTCCTCCCACGCATGTACTTAACGACCTTCACAAGCACTATTAATTCGGGGTTCTCGAGATCTACCGGCCTGTCAATGTACTTCGCTATCTCCTTAACCGCGTCTATGGTGTGCATCCTCACCCTAGAGCCGTCCTCCCTCACCGCATAGAGGTGTCCCTCAAGGGTCACGCGGAACTTAGTTCCCTCAGGTATTTTGAGGGCTATACTCTCCTTCACTACCTCCACAACGTCGTTTATGTAGGGGTCCGTAACGTAATCCACAGGTATGACCCTTATGATGGGTGTCCCAACGCCCTTCAGCGCCTCCCTTATCTCCCTAGCGACCTCATGCGGGTCCTCATCTAGGTCGTAAAGGATTACTGACTGGTAGGAAGAAACATACCTTAACTTAGTGCCAATTATTTGCCTTAACTGATTCCTAGCCCAACGGTAATTATCTATGCCTGGCTCATGCGTCACTATTAGGCTGAATACCACGCATTACACCAAGGGAAAGTCTTAATCACGTTAAAATGCGTGCCGCTTAAAGGTAGTTACATTCGAGTGACCCTACCCCTCCTTTAGTACTAAGTACTTGAGCTTCCTGCCACCTTCCCTAATCCTTGTTAAGGCTGATGCCGCGGCTGAGAACGCCTTCCTGGGTATGCGTGAGATCCCGACCCCCACCTTAATATGGTTCGGCTTAATGAGCTCCTGTATGACCGTATCTAAGTTTGAGGGCTCGGTAATCGCGACTAGGTTGTCGCCGCCTAAGTACTGAACTACAGCAACTTCTGCGAGGGACTCTACGTAAGTGCTGACGAGCTTCATTACCTCAACATATGCTGAGTAAGGTCCGTCCCTAGAGGTCATGTGCGTGAAGTAGTTCAGGTCAGCATGCGCTACCGCGATCTCCCTAGGCGCGCATTCCTCGTAATAGTCACCTAACTCCAAGTACTTACGTGCCTTACTGAGCACTGAAGGTATCTCACCGCAGAGCAACGCTACCCGGACGGGCGTGGGGCTGTATGGTTTGAGGGCTTCCTTAACGCCATTAATGAATGCCTTCGGATTAATGTTGCTTGGCAGGAGCACTAGCTGGATATCGTATCTTAGGGGTAAAGCGATGCCGTCGTGCTCAGCTGTGAAGGACTGAATCACCTGGTAGGTCCTAGCTTGCATGAGCTGGATGAACCACTCCCTATCGGGGCCTAAGGACTCCGTCCACTCTCTGTATCCCTCGAACGCCACCGTCCCTGCGAGTACCATGCTTCCTCACTTACCGGGAACATAGTTAGCTGGGGAGAGACACTGTTACCTAGTTGGTGCTGTATCACTCTATGACTAAGGTTTTACCCTCATACCTTAGCTCGTCAACGGCCTTGAGCCTACGCACCATCTTGACGGCTGCCTCCACTGCGCGCCTAGCGTAGTCCTCAACTCTTTCGAGCGCCTGCATCCTAGACGCACCGGGCCCTATTATGCCGAGCGTTACTGGCTTACCGTACTCGAGAGCGAGGTCCATTAACTTTCTTGCGGTCTGCCCAGCTACGAGCTCATCGTGCTTCGTCGCTCCCTGAATTACCGCCCCTATGGTCACTACGGCGTCGACGTTGCCTTTATCGAGAAGTCTCTTTACCGCGATGGGCACCTCGAACGCTCCAGGTACCTTAACTACGTGCGTGACCTCCGCACCGAGGAACTTAGCGTGATTGACGGCTTTCTGAAGCATTAAGTAGGTTACGTCGTAATTGAACTCCGAAACCACTATTGCCAGCTTAACCATTCAGTTACTCACCTGATTAATGGGTTTACACGGAGTTAAAAATTAAGACTGTTAATTGAGGTCATTAACAAGGGAAACCATTTTGTTCCTTAGGAAGAATAGTTTCTACATCTTAATGTTTCTTAGCTCCTCTACTGATACCTCCTTGACTATGCTTCACACTACTCTTTGCTTTTTCAATAGAAGAAACACATACAATGTCTTCTTATTTGCCTATGACTTTTTACCTTACCTCAGAAGTTACTTACTACCTTTTCCTTGAGGGGTTCGGGATCAAATGATACCCTCATTTCTTATTCTCCCGCTCTGTCCGGTTTCATCCTTCCAACAGAGCGCTTTGGGAGACCCATGCTCCCCGCATACGCATGTATGAATCTCAACCAAATATTCAATGCCCCAACGAACATCCCTATCAGCTATCAAACCGCATTTTCTGCATATCGCTAGTCTATGGTTGTAGACCAGTTTAACCCCACATCTTGGGCAAGTACTTGAAGTGCCTCTAGGATTAACGAATACTATCAGTACATTACACTCTATCGCCTTTACTTATTATCGCTTCCTACAGCTTACTATAGGAGAACATGGTTAGCTTCCAAACAGCAGTGTTTTTATTCTCACAATCGTACAGAGATAATCATGATTACTTGAGGCATGAAAGCCTGAATTAAGTTTAAGTTTATTTGAAACATTCTGCTAACGGATAAGGTGAGGAAAGCCGTGGCGAGGAAAACAACGCGGCTTAAGGAAGTAGGCTCAACGTCCCCTCAAGGCATATACCTATACGACCCCAAGGACGACATGTGGGTAATGCAACCCTCGGATGACCCAGATCCTTTCATTCCTAAGGAGGACGGCTACTACGTAATTTATTTTGACAACACTAAATGCCCTGCCTGCCGCAGGTATGATATCTACTGGTACCCCTTCGTGAGGAAGTACGCGAGGAAGCTTAACGACTATAAGTTCGTGATAGTGCTGTGCGGGTGGTTCGCTAGGGAATGCGTGTCGCCCACGGCGGCAGCGACATTCACGTACTTCGACGTACACGCATCACCAACCACGTACTTAGTCCACGTGAAAGGTAGTGAAATAAAGTATAAGGAAAAGTACGAAGGAGTCCTTACCGACCTCGAGCTAGAGAAGGCTGTCCCGACATTCAGGGAACGTGCTGAGAAGGCGGAGAGAGGTGAGCCAGTGAAGAAGCCAATTAAGGACGAGGATACGCTCCTTAAGTTGCTCAAGAAACTAATACAGGAGGCGAGCAAGGATGGGACTTAACGTCGAGGAAATAAGGAGGGACTTTCCAATATTTAGGCGCGTAGTAAATGGAAACCCTCTAATATATTTCGACAATGCGGCAACTACCCAAAGACCGGTTCAGGTTGTTGCCGCCATAGCTAGGTTCTACCTTCAATACAATGCGAACGTTCACCGAGGGTTCCACACCCTCTCACAGGAGGCGAGCGAAGCATTCGAGGAAGCACATGAAGTCATAGCTCATTTCATAAACGCCTACTCATGGGAGGAGATCATACTAACATACAACACCACTGAAAGCATAAATATAGTCGCATACACCTGGGGCCTAAAGAACCTCCGTAAGGGAGATGAAATAATACTTACAGTAATGGACCATCACAGCAACATGCTGCCCTGGAGGAAAGTCGCTGAAATTACTGGGGCAAGAATACGGTATGTAGATATAACCGACGATGGGCTCCTAAGGTACGACATGCTCGAAGAAATGATCAGTGAGAAAACGAAAGTAGTGGCGTTTCCAATGATGAGTAACGTTCTCGGAACGATGAACGACGTGAAGAGAATAGTTAAGGTAGCTCACAGTGTGGACGCTATAGTAGTAGCTGATGGTGCTCAATGGGTACCGCACGTACCTACGGACGTCAGAGACCTGGGAATGGATTTCCTAGCATTCAGCGGACATAAGATGTTAGGCCCCACAGGGACAGGCATACTTTGGGGTAGGAAAGACATCCTAGAGAATTTAGAGCCCTTTAAGTCAGGAGGCGACACGATAAAGGACGTCACACTAGACTCTGTGATCTGGCATGACTTACCATGGCGCTTCGAGGCTGGCACCCCAAACATAGCGGGAGCGATAGGGTTAGCTGAAGCTGCAAAGTACCTTATGAAGATAGGCATGGAGAACGTAAGGGAGCATGAGAAGGAGCTGGTAAGGCATACGTTAAAGCGTCTCGAGGAACTAGCGGAAGATGTTGAAGTATACGGCCCCAAGAACCCTGAAGTCAGGGGCGGTGTTGTCTCCTTCAACGTGAAAGACCTACATTACCACACGGTTGGCAAAGCACTCGACCTCTTCGGCATAGCGGTAAGGACTGGAGGACACTGTGCGCACCCCCTACACTACAGGCTAGGCATTAAAGGAACCGTGAGAGCAAGTTACTACATCTACAACACCGCGGAAGAAGTTGACAGATTCATTGAGGTGCTCAAGACTATAGTGAAGCTCAAGGACAGGCTAGCCAAGGAAAAAGTAGAGGATGTGTGTACAGGAGGTTGAGGTTAAGGAAACCGTAGACGGATAACGTTCGGTTTCCGTAGATTCGTTTATTACGGTTTCCTCAGCCCGCCCCCTTTAACCGTATCACTCCATGTGTTTTTGTTTCATTGTGATAGGGTTTTCATCGGTTCCGCCTCGCCCAGAGGGCTCGCCTTTACGGCTCATCCCGTAGGGTCATGGGCGACCGTCGAGCCTAACGGAACGACCCCTACCTAAGGGAATAACCCCTACAGGGTTGTTAACACAGCAAATACAAACACATCACCCAGAAAGAACACAAAAGCTACAATCCAAAGTTTCCGTCCCTTCCCCGCCGACCTAGGTAACCACCATTCATAGGCCCTAAAACCAACAACGTTCAAAACAAGAAGACCATGAAACGACAAAACTACGACAAGGAAACAATTACGTACCTTTAATTTCCCAAAATGTCATTAAAGAGCAGTAACAGAAGTCAGCAATCATCATCCAAGAGCTCTTACATTAACGGCGTTTCCTAAAAAGGGTCAAGGAATACCTAAAATACCACTCACCTAATGACTATTCCCCGTACGTATGGCGCTCCTGACTTTCTCCCTCATACTCCTTTGGGAATCCTCAGACATAACCTCGAAAGTTCCATCCCTGTAAATCACAACGGTTACTGGCTTAACTATGTGGGTTCCCTTGATGCTACCCTCGGCTCTAAACCGTATCTCATCATATATCCTTGTGAAGTTCCCTCTTAACTTGATATTTGCCTTGTCCGCGGCAGTTACTAGCATTCCGGGAACCTGAACTAAGTGGGTTCCCGGAGGTATTGTAACCTTAGCTACCGAGAGTAACTCCTTAACATATTTTAGGGTTTCCTCAGCTAGGCGGACTTTACGCCAAGCCCTTTTCTCTATGATTGATATGTTCTCTCTTGAGGTTCCAAGCATCCGAGCTATTTCCTCTTGGGTTTTACCGGCAATTCTTAACCTTAGGACCGTGTACTGTCTTTCAGTTAAAAGGCCGTAGCGCTTTCCTGGCACGACTCTCACCTATCATTCTCTAAGTTTTTCGATACGTACTGTTATCCAGTAATACTAGGCTTAATTTAGTTTACTCAGTTTTTTACACGTATAAAATTTATTAAAGAACGTAAAACTAAGCTACGTTAATCGTTATAACCGGTTATTCCGATGCGTCGGCTGTACCGTAAGGGCTCTCCTCATTTAAACATACTGACTCCAAGCAGAAGATAAGGGGCGGAGGATGCTAGTAAACAATGAGCTTAAGGTAGGTTATGCAAGGGTGCAGAAAAAAGCAAGGAAAGTTATTGTTGAGGATCCTTATACTAGGGAAGAATTTGTATTAGTTTCCGATATCCCGATTAAAGTCGAACCCACTCTTCCTGTTCACGTGCCTGTGAGGCTGGCTGAGTGCATTTACTTAGAGCTACAGAGCCCTATAATTGTTTCCAGTACGACGAGCTTCTGGATAACCCTTCCTTACGAATTACGTGTTGTTGCGGGAGAGAGAACGCTAAGGGTGTTGTCGCCCTTTAAGGTCAAACACACTACTGTGGGTACACCATATGAAGGCACGATCTGCAGGTGGTTCAGCTCAACAGTGGTTCCCAAACCCAATGTGTGGGCTGAGGCTGAAGCGTTAGGGAAGGTCATCGTGGAAACCACGTCAACTGAAGTAGTGAAGGGTGTCTACGCTAGGCTAAACACGCTTAAGTTATACGTGAAGAGGGAAGAGGAGAAGATGCTAGTGTACTACGGTACGATGAGAGGGTCCATACGGGATAATGTAGTATACATTAGTAGCGTTGAGGAGGAATCCCCTATCAGCGGGTTAAAGGAGGTTCACGAACTAATTGAGCGAAACAGCACGAGATACTTCCGCATGGAGTTCATGGAGGGACCCTAAGATGTTCCCGCAAGACACTATCCAGAAATTAGGTATAATGTTCGAGACGTTGCCGGCACTCGAGAAGCAAATACTCCTTTACGTTGAGGTAGCTGCTATCATAGGTGTTGCGGTAGTCATAGCAATACTAATAAGGTACTGGCTCAGGAGGTCTTTAAGGCCTAAGGTCCCTCCACATGTTTACGCAGGTATAGAGAAGGTCGTGGTCTACGGCATAATATTGATCGGTATTGCGGCGGCCCTCTCACCATTCGGTGTGCAGTTATCAGGGTTACTGATGGTGGGCGGCTTTGCAAGCATAGTTGTAGGCTTCGCAGCCCAGACAGTCTTCGCGAACTTCTTCAGTGGGCTATTGCTGTACATTGAAAGACCGTTTAAGATAGGGGATCCGATTAAGGTTTTAGACTACGTTGGGAGGGTAGAGGACATATCGATGATGTCAACAAAGATAAGGACTTGGGACGGCGTCCTAGTCAGGATACCTAACGAGAAGTTAATGAATTCGGACATAAGTAACTATAGTAAAAGTGTTGCTAGGAGGATAGACATACCCATAGGTATCTCCTACAAATCAGATATTGAGAAGGCTAGGGAAGTTCTCCGCAAGATGCTTGAGGAACACCCCCTAGTCCTAGTGTACCCGCCTCCCAAGGTATACGTCGTGGACTACTCTGACTCAGCAATAGTGCTTAAGCTAAGGTGTTGGGTACCGACAAGCCTGTGGTTCGAGACTTACATGGAGTTAGTGGCTAAGGTGAAAGAAACCTTGGATGAGGCCGGGATCGAGATACCGTTCCCGCAGTTAGACCTACACGTGAAGGAGCCCGTCGCGATAAACTTTCCTAACAAGGAACGGCAGGGAAGGTTCGGTGACGTGGGTGCGTAACACCTAGCTTTTAACCCTTTAATCCAGTTTAACCAGGTGAACATAGCGTTGGGATACTACGGGAGCGGAGGATATGGATACGGATGGGTAGTGATTCAGTCGCCTAGGAAAAGGAGAATGGATCTACGAGAAGTTATTGATCTAATTATCTCGTGGGCTGTCCTAACCATAGCGTTTGGAGCATCCTCCCTCCTTAGAGGGAGCCTAGTAGGCCTAGCCGTTGCAGGTGCCGCGGTCGCGACGGCATTCATAGCTCACGAACTCTCGCATAGACAAGTAGCTAGGAGGTACGGGCTCTACGCCAAGTACAGGGCATGGTATGCTGGCTTGGCATTAGCTTTAGCCATTGCGCTCTTCACGACGAAATTCCTCGGAAGAACATTCGTGTTCGCAGCCCCGGGAGCTGTCTACATAATGGCTTTATACCCTACCAGCAATCCTAAGGCAGAGACACGCATTGCTGAGGCTGGCCCCCTAGCTAACATAGCCGTAGCCATCATAACCTTAATAGTGTCGACCGCACTACCTTTCCCATGGCGCTACTACGCCTTAGCTATAGGGAGTGTTAATGCGTGGATAGCGCTCTTTAACCTCCTCCCAATACCGCCACTCGATGGCTTCAAGGTACTTAGAGGAGCGCCAGGAGAATGGGCCGCGCTCTTCGCTGTCGCGTTAGCCCTATATTTCTTCACTTAAGGAAGGTGCATTATCGCTTACCGGGAATGCTTCTTCAAGCACTCAACGCATGTCTCAGCGTTTAAAGCGGTTGGAGGAATTCGTCTCTTGATGAAGTACCCTATTATGGCTTCAGCAACATACCTCCCAGTATATATGACGGACTCTAAGGTATAGCCAGCCACGTGGGGTGTGAGTATTACGTTGCTTAGCCTCGTTAATGGGTGTCCCTTCGGGAGAGGTTCCTCAGGGAATACGTCTAGCGCCGCCTTAATCCGTCCTTCCTGAAGAGCATCAATTAACGCGTCCATATTTACGACCTCACCTCTAGCAACATTAACTAGCAGAGCTCCCTCCTTCATAAGGCTCAGTTCCCTACGCCCGATGAGGTTCCTTGTACTAGGTGTGAGCGCGACAGAAATCACGACCACGTCACTAGTTGAGAGGAGTTCCTCTAGATCCTCGAACCTTATTCCTAATGCGTGCTCAACCTCAACCTTCCTTCTTCGACTCCAGTACGTTACTGAGGCACCCACAGCTTTGAACAGAGCTGCTGCCCTAGCACCCACCCTCCCAAGTCCTACAATCCCGACCTTCCTTCCTGCAAGTTGAAGGCCTAAGAACTTACGGGGAGCCGCGCCCTCACACCACTCGCCAGACCTAACGTGCTTGTCCCCTGTAATCACGTTTCTGAGGGTTGCGAGGGTCAGCGCTAAAGCATGCTCAGCAACAGCATCCGCAACATAATCAGGAGCATTAGCTACGCACACGCAACGCTCGCTTAAGGCTTCAAGGTCAAGGCGGTCATACCCAGAACCATGAACCAAGAGTAACTTCAGCTCAGGAGCTAACGCGAGTAAGGACTTACCAAATGCTTGATACGGCGTGATGACGACAACCTCAGCGTCCTTGAGCTCATTAGTCACCCATTCCTTATCGGTTAGGGCGTCCCTACCTCGATAGTACTTAACGGTGAACCCAGCGTTGGCTAACACCTCACGTGCAACCCTATGCGGCTTAAACAAGAACACTACCTTAACACGGCCCTCATACGTGTTAAGCACCCAGCAAACTATACTTGCTAGGGAAATCAAGGTTTCTGAACCAGTGTTACTACCCTCATTTACGGTTACGTGACATATGTAGAAGCATTAATGAGGGACTGAAACCCGATCTCTGTGGTGATTAATGCTGAGGCGTGACTGGGAAATCCCGATAGAGATAGAGCCTATAGGGTACGTACGCGTTAATGTGGGTGACGACGAGGTCCGGAACGCGTGGATAAGCGGTGGCGTTGAGGGCGTCATAGAGATACTGCCTGAATACGAGGCAGGGCTAGAAGGGATAGATGGCTTCTCTCACCTAATAGTTATTGCATGGCTTCATAGAGCAGTGCCGTGGCATAGAAAGGTACTTAGGGTTAAGCCAAGGTTACTTGCACGCTTCGGCGTTCCACTAAAGGAACTACCTCTAGTCGGTGTCTTCGCCACGGACTCCCCTGACCGCCCTAACCCAATAGCGATAGATATCGTTGAATTCCTAGGACGTGAGGGAAGATTCCTTAGGGTGGGGGGTCTCGACCTCTTCAACAGGACCCCTGTTTTGGATCTGAGACCGCTTGACCCTGACTCAATACCTGATCCTTCATCAATAAGGGTCAGTGAATGGGCTTCGGAACTGAAGAAGCGGCTCTCATCGATCCTAGGAAAAAATGTTAGGATTTAACGTGAATCCTAAAATTATGATTTAAACGTTAATGTTGTTTCCATAATCATTAATTAGTAATTACTTTGTAATTGAAAAATAAATTTAAATATCATTAAGATACACTAATACCGAGGTGTTCTCGCCCCTTGAGCGAAGAAGAGAAAGGAATCAAGGCGTACGTGTTGATGGTCGTGGAAATAGGGTCTGACCATGAAGTAGCGGAGAAGGTCAAGGAGATCGATGATGATGTCAAGGTATACACTGACTTGGTATTCGGTGAGTTCGACATAGTTGCCGTTATAGAGGCACCGTCAATAAAGAAGCTAGATAAGGTAGTAACTAAGATAAGGAGACTACCGGGAGTACTGAAGACCGTTACTCTCGTAGCCTCCTAACCCTCAACCTTCTCCATAAATCATAAAACCCTCATGCAACAATCACGAAGGATGCAGGGTGACTGGCAGGAACCTTAAGCTGGCAGTGCTCTTTAGCTTCTCAGCGTTAGCCGCTACATTCAAGATAGTTGGTGGCGTTGTCTACGGTTCTAAGTCCCTGCTAGTTGACGCGTTAACCTCAATCGCTAACCTAGTGGCGTTAGCCGCTACGATCATGTACTTCATGAGGAGCTTAAGGCCCCCTGACGAGGACCACCATTACGGTCATAGGAGGTTAACATATGGTGGCACGATACTCACGCTGATGTCGTACTCATTTGTAGCTGGGATAGCTGTCACTGAGCTCATGAGCCCTAGACCCTATAGTGTTTCGATAAACGCACCCATAC
>JAMOOZ010000073.1 GCA_027064885.1 Desulfurococcales archaeon | reverse complement strand
AACCAAAGACCTAACCCCCACAAAAACAAACAAAGAAAAAAACAACTAAAACACAACCAAGAGAAAAACGCTAGAATTTAGGTCAACATTGTAATTAACGCAAGTATATAGAATCTCAAGTATATAAAATCTAGAGTAATACAAGCAAATTACTTGTTTAAAACATTATTACATACGGAGGTAAGTTTTAATTACTTACTACGTAAAAAGTCTACGTGAAGTTAAGGTGATAAGTATGGCAGATATAGAGTCCCTAGAAAAGGAGCTGAAAGCGATAAGCGGTAAGCTCGACAAAATCGTGGAGCTCCTTGAGGCTATAAGGAAGAGTCTGCCCTTATCCTACAGAAAGGTTGCTGAAGTGGAGGACGCGCTAAGCACAGGCATTATCGATGCGGTCACGCTTCTTTCAGTTCCTGACCATCTGCGAAGAACATTAGTTGCCTTAGCTAAGTTAGGCGGTGAAGCAACGTCTGAAGACGTTGCTAACGCAACAGGTAGGGCTAGGGCGGTTGAGTCAGCCTACCTAAACCAGCTGGCTACCCTCGGGTATGTGATTAAGGAACGCAGAGGACGTAAAGTATATTTCATAATACCTCAATTTAGAGAAGAACGAGAGAAGATGTAACTTAATCAGGGTTGAGCATCATGCCTAAAGATGTCATAAAGACTGTCGCCTTCCATTCAGTCCGTGGTGGTACTGGTAAGTCCGTGCTGTCGCTAAACCTTGCTTACCTCTTAAGCAATGCAGGGTATAAGGTAGTGTTGATAGATTATGACATGCGCGCACCTTCATTATACTTCATGCTCAAAAAACCAAACATCAGTAAGTTTCTCAACGACTACCTTGAGGGCGAGGCTAAGGCTGGGGAGATTTTAGTCGATTTATCTAAGAAGTTAGGTGTAAAAGGAAAGTTAGTGGTTGTGTTCTCGGATCCCTCGCTAGAGGCCGTCAAGGAAATAATGACTAAGACCAGGAAATGGGAGATGAGTGCGTTACGACGCCTCATCGCCCTTATAAGGGAGCTACGGAGGAAGGGTTATGATTGGGTATTAATTGATAGCCCTCCGGGACCTCAGTACTCGGCAATTAACGCCATAGTCAGTAGTGATGTGGTTGCGTTAGTCATAACGCCAGATAAGGTTGAAGTAGAGTCATGTAAGCCATACATAAACGATATATATAAAGACGTCACAGGTAAGGTATACCTAATAGTCAATAAGGTGCCTGCCTCATCAATGGATGAGGCAGTAAGCACGGCGAAATCCCTTGCTAGGGCAATAGGGGTTCATGAACTGTTAGGAGCTATTCCATACTACCCTGAGATCTTGCTCTACAATGGTGAGAAAA
>JAMOOZ010000072.1 GCA_027064885.1 Desulfurococcales archaeon | reverse complement strand
ATGACTAAAGATTTCCCCAATCACCCCTACAGCCGCATACTCGTGGATATAGCGAAGAAACTCACTTCTTCCTCGCAACCTCCAAAGCCTTCTTCAGGTAACGCCTGATCTCCTCGTGCATCAATCTCTCCCGGGGTAAGGTTTCGGGGAGCTTGAATATTATGTAAGACATAGGTATGAGTATCGAAATTATTACGGAAAGAGTTAAGTTAGCGTTACCGAGAAGCGTAGTCATTAACACGCCGGCAACAACTCCGGCAGTGCCTGTGAGCATGCCTAACGTAAGGGTCCTCCCAAAAAGATCCTTTCTTGGTATATCACTCCATACAACCATGAAGTAAGGGATCATGAACCCATAACCCGCCTCAAGCAACGCGAAAGTAAAGACACTGGCAATATGTGACCTCTCTAAAACACCCGAAAGTGAGTGCGCTAGAAGAGTAACGCTTCCTAGGAGTAAGACCATGTGCCCTACAATGCCCGCTTCTCTTCGCCCGTACTTATCCATGATGTAACCAGAAGCTAATGCAAAAAGAAACGGAAGTGAAAGTAAGTTCATGTATTCCATAGTGCTGAGGATCATATGTAGCTTACCAGTTATAATGAATACCCTGAAGAGATATCCCAGAAACATCGCAAATATGAACGTTGGTAACATAAATAAATACAGCCGAAAATCCCTCACATGAACCGAGTCAATGACTTCACTAGGTAACTTGCTTGTTGATAAGTAAAGCACTATGGACGTAACAACAAGCGCACCAGCTTGAAGGAATGTTACTTCCGTGGCTGAACCAACGCTATGATATAGGAAGACATTAAGGAAAGCCCCTACGGCGAATCCCGAGGATAGTACTCGTCCCCTATCCCAGGAGTGAATTCCTGTTTTGATCAGGTAGAGAATGCTAAAAAGTGCTATGACTGTGAATATACCGAAACATATCCAAGCAATTATTGCTTTGTTGATGTCTAGCGGACTAATAAGTTCCGTGGTGATTAGCGTTATGGCTAGCCCGAAACCCCCGATTAAATAGAACTTTCGGTTAGGTCCCACGGTGTCAATATAGCTACCGGTTAGTACTGACCCTATGGCTAGTGATAGTATGTATGTAAGCATAAGCACTTCAGCAACATGACGCGTGAAGGGCTTCAGCTCAGGAACTAACCTTATAAATAACCACACAGGCATATAGGTCAGGCATATTGCAAGCACTAACGCAGCTATGCTTGCAATAACGCGAACGTGCAGGCCGCGTAGGCGACGCGTTATCCTACCACTACTCTCAACATCGCTACTTACGTTATCCCTCATTTGGTTCGCCTCTCTTGCAACCTAGGTCAGCATTATTAACGCGGCATAACTTCTACGGTAATTGAATTGATAGGATAAGTAATAATACTTAGCTATTTACGTCCCAAGTCAAACAGCTTAAGTGCGGATTACTCCTTACGGGGCGGAAAATAGCTTGATTGTTGAGGGGATGTTTATGTTAGTTTGTGTTGGGGTTGTTTGTTGGTGTGTGCCCTGCGGGGTGATGGGGGCAGTGCTCTAAGCCCTGTAGGGCTAATCCTAGATGGGAGGGTCATGCCGTTACCCTCGACCCCCACCCATGACCCAATGATGGGGAGGCAAGACGGAACTCCCCAAGTACGACCACGAACCCATACAAAATAACCTAAATAAACACCTAGAGAGAAACGGTTCAGCGGACATAGCCTTTTATAGATATACATCCGCCTTGGGACTCATCAACCTCAACTCCCCCTGAGTTCATCGGGAGTAAATCATCGGTCTCGTCCCCTTTCAGGGTAACCCCACCCCTTCTCAGGATTGGCTCGATTAATTCGAGCCAAACCTTCATCGAAGGAGGGAAACCCCACATCCTTAGGTACAAGTTTATGGAAGCGTTTAACTGTCTGTTAATAATTAACCTACACTTACCGTATTCTAAAACCTGCCCCCAGATGTGGTGGGAAAATGAAGCACCGAAAAGGGCAGGTTTTAGTTGAATTACGAGGGTCTAACAACCTTACGTTAGCTTTATAACTCATTAATTGAATTATCTGCTTCCAATTTTGTTTAGAAATAACTCTATTGTGTGTTTTACATTTACCAAACATTCCTTGCTTTTCCAAGTTTTCAAATCCATGCTCGTAATCTTTGAACTCATTAGCGAGCTTAGTCGTTAGCTTGTGTAGAAAATCTTTAACCCTGTTTCTGTATCTCTGAGAATACTTCTGCATAAGTCTTTTAGCAGTTTTAGGCTTGGTTTTACTTAAGCTCTGGATTTTCCTTCTTTTATTCTCGTGAGTTATGTATAAGGCGTATCTTTAATCTCTGAACCAGGTATTCAGAACTTTTCTAGGGTCCGCAGGATAAGCCTCAACAAACTGAACCTTTCCTCCTAAAGACTTAGCAACAACGGGATGGATACGTACGACGTCACCAGCATGAAAGGCTAAATTCTTTAACTTAAGTTCCCTTATTGCGGGGCTATTGACAGGTGTCTCCGCCCATAACACGAGTCCTTCACTAGTCACTTCCTCATACACCCTTCGCGTGATCTTGGCTCTCCTAAGCATGCGTGACTTAAACTGCACCTTGTCTTTGAAGCTTGCTGGGCAATAATGCACGCTAATAGCTAGGCCTTCCTCCTCAACCCACTTAAGTATTCTTATCGCGGTCTCCTTAGAGCCAAGTGCTGAGGCCCCGTCCTCAGCCGGTTTTATGCCCCGTAGCCTTAGTTGGTATTGATTGGTTTCACTGAATTCCAGCTCATTTAAGTTAATGAAGTTCACACCCAGTTCATAAGCCCTGACGATGATGTCCTTCAGTAAGTCCTCCGTTCCTGGAATTACCGGGTTCTCTATGCCAACAGAAATTGGGTATTTTAATGCGGTCCTCAGAGCTCCCCAGGAGCGCTTACCAATGATATGCACCCTGATCTCGTCTAAGCCTGCCTTCACTAATTTGTTCATAGCATCATCAGTTAGTAGTGTTCCCGAGGTGTAAAGGTGAATATGGAAGGAGCTACCGAAGAAGCTCTTAAGTATGCCTATGTACCTTATGGTTCTATCAAGGCGGGCTATAGGGTCACCGCCAGTCATACTAGCTCCTCTAGAGCCGCAGGCGCATGCCTCTAAGATTAGATCCTTCTCGCTTCGCACTTTTGATTCATTAATGTATGTAACATCCTTACCTTTTTTCTGGTAAGAGATTGGACAGTAAAAGCAATTATCTGGGCATACCCCTGTAACGAAAATTACTGATTTAAGGCCCCTCATACATAGCTCGCAACCTTTCGGGAGTTCTCCGACCCAGCATCCAATGCTTCCGCATTTTCCCTTCATATGTGATGTCACTCTAGCTTCTTGATGTACACGCCGTTTCCCAAGTCTTCATCGTAGCTTTTGGGCTTCCCTAGTTCAACATTGCTTACCTTATGAAGGGTCTTTAGGTCCTCCAGTATCGGCGCTGCTTCCTCCGGGATGTAGAGTACTGCGTGCAACGGTTCTGATAGCTTCATGTTCTTGGACTTTTTATACTTCCATATGGCTGAGTTCACCTGTATTAGTAGGTTCATGAGTTGTGGATTCCCTTCATCAAATGTTAGCTCATCCTCCTTGACTGTCTGCTTATGTACTCCTTCCTCCGAGTATAGGTTCCGCCATATGTAGTCAGTTACGAACGGCATTACTGGAGACAGTAGTTTTAGTATGAGTTTAAACACCCTGTGGAGAGTATACCGCGCACCTAGGGTTTCTGCTTCCTCGAATCCCTCGCCACCATATGCTCTGGCCTTCACGGTCTCAAGGTAGTTGGAGGCAAATACATTCCATGCTAGGTCATAGATCGCGCGTGTTGGTTCAAACACATCAAGGTCGTCAGTGTACCGCCTGAGTACGTCCCTAGCTATGTGGGTGGCGTAGGCTATCATCGCCTTATCTAGCTCCCTTAGCCTGAAGCCATCCTTAGGTTCCTCGAAGAAGGAGACGAACCTCCCCATGTTTAGTAGCTTAGTCGCAAAAGACTGCCCGGTCTTAACTAGTGCTTCAGACCACCTGTAGTCACTTCCTAGCTTACTTGCTACGGCAGCCCAGTACCTGAAGGCATCTGCGCCGTATTTCTCTATATATGGCATTGGGTAGATTATGTTACCCAACGACTTATGCATCGCCCGACCCTTCTCGTCCAGGCCCATGCCGCTTATCCTGACCCACTTAAAGGGAGGTTTCCCGGTGAGTAGCCAGACCCTCAGTGTTGAATAGTATAACCAAGTTCTGATGATCTCGTAGCCTTGAGGACGCATTGCATGCTCTAGGGCTTTGAGAGCGGCTTCCTTATTCCTTAACCACCCGGTGACGTACAGCACGCTTATGGAAGAATCGAACCACGTATCGAAGGTCTTGGTTTCTCCCTCGATTTCCTCGCGAGGCGCACCGCACTTAGGACACTTATCCACGGGTGCCGGATCCTTCCACGGCTGAACATACTTACCGGGTTCCGCCAAGATCACGTAACCACACCTACGGCACCTCCATAGAGGGACTTCGGTGCCGTAGTACCTGGTTCTTGAGATTGGCCAATCCATAGTTAGTGCCTTTACCCACGTGTCGAACTTTATCCTATGCTCAGGCGGTCTGAACAACATTTTGTCCGCAACGCGCAGTACATCGTCCTTAAACTCTATTTGCTTAAGAAAGTATTCCTTCATGTGGATGAACTCCACAGGCGTCTTACAGCGCCAGCACACCGGGATCTCATGCTCCAGCTCCTCAGTCTTCACTAGGATTTCCTCTTCCTTAAGCTTCTTGGCTATGACTTCCCTAGCGTCGGCCACCTTGAGACCCTCGAGGAAACCTGCCTTCTCGTTCATCGTGCCATCCGGGTTTATCAGGATCCTTGCCTCGAACCCCATCTCCCTGAAGAACCATACATCCATAGTATCTCCGTAGGAGCACATCATAACTAGACCTGTCCCGAATTCGGGCTTAGCTATTTCATGCTCTAGTATGGGTACCTCTCGTCCGTAGAGAGGCACTATGGCGTGCTTACCTTTCAGATGCTTGTACCTCTCATCCTCAGGATTATATATCACGGCTGCACACGCGTTAAGAAGTTCAGGCCTCGTCGTAGCTATGACTATATCCTCACCGGTCTCCTTAACCTTGAATTTAATATAATAGAGCTTACCCTTAACTTTCTTAAATTCTATCTCAGCCTCCGCTAAGGTTGTTCTGCACCTTGGGCACCACGTCACGGGCTTATATGACTCGTAGATCAACCCCCTCTTCCACATCTCAACGAACGTTGCTTGAGTCACCTTCCTATACTCCGGAGAGTCAGTACCGTCACGCCAGTACTGGAACGCACATCCTAGACGCTTCCATATTTTAACCATGTCTGCCTCGAACTCGTCGAGCACCTGCTTAACCATGTTGAGGAACTTTTCCCTGCCCTCAGGCGTGGACGCTATCTCATGCGCCACCACACCGTATCTCCTCTCGACAGTTACCTCCGCCGGTAACCCGTTCCTGTCGGCGTAGAATGGCTGAAGCACCTCATACCCAGCTAATCTGAAGGCACGCGCTATCATGTCTATTTGCGCGTAGTGAGCAGCCTGCGCCACTCCCCACCTGCCCGAAGGATAGGGTGGCGGGGTATCGATAACGACGTACTTCTCAGACTCAAGGAAATCTATCTCCTTCTTCTCATAGATCCTCTCTTCACTCCACTTCAGCAGTAATTCCTCCTCGAGCTTGGGCTCCCAACGCTTAACCTTCAGCTTAGGCTTAACCTTCAAAGCCGCACCCATCATCTTTTCGAGGCAAACTTATGAACTTTATCTCAAGACTGAATCCTCAGTAAGTGCTCAGGAGGTTTAATCGCGATCCACGCTGCCCCAATAAGTACGGCGTCATCCCCTAGCGGCGTTAACGTCAGTTTCGGTTCCCTGTTTATTAGGAATTCCTTGACATGGTCAAACACTAGGCTCATGAAGTCAGGGTTCCTCAACGCTACGGAGCCACCCACACTCACTACTTCCGGGTCGTAGACGTTAATGATGGATGCTATCCCAGCAGCATTAATAACTTCCAACTCCTTGATGACGGCAGTAGCGAATGCGTCATCCTTCCTCCATAGCTTGAAGAGAGTTACTGCACTTAACTTACCTTGCGTTGCTAGTATATAAGCCTCTGATTTTGGACCTCGCCACCCAGAGGCTAGAACAGATGCAAATCTAGGAATATTATTGCCGGAGGCTAAACCCTCCCAGTGACCCCTAGCACCACACCCACACCGTATATCGCTTCTGAAGTCAAGCACAATGTGCCCGACCTCGTGCGCATTACCATCTTTACCCAGCAGTAGATGTCCATCCACTACCGCACCTGCACCTATGCCGGAGCTTATGGTCACGTAGACAACGTTCTCAACATCCCTTCCCGCACCAGCCCAGTACTCACCCCATACCGCAGCAACGCAGTCATTCACGACGTAGGCTGACGTGTTGAAGGCATTACTTAAGGGTTCCTTAAGTCTGAAATTCCTTAGGGGATTATTGGGGGTGCCTACCACGATTCCTTCTCTTATGTTGAGGGGCCCTATACTTCCGACACCTACGGCCTCTACCCTTGCAACGTTGTTTCTCACCATTAATTCCCTTCCCAAGCTAATGGCCTTTAACGCCACAGCATTCGGGTCCCCACCCTTCGGTGTTGGGACCCGCAACACGTCAATTAACTTACCGTCAGTAGACACCAGGCCAACCCTAAGATTAGTGGCGCCAATATCAATCGCGAGTACGTAGCTCCCCATTCACGCTCACCTTACCTCCACTAAGAATGGAAACAACGTAATTCACCGCCTCCCCGGGGTTACGGACTACCTTGACTTCAGCTAATCTCCTCTCATCAAGGTAAGGAGCTAACGCGGCCAACTTATCTGACGGCATGTCAAACCCCGTGAGTAACACCGTGGGTACGCCCTCGGTATAGGCTGTGACTGCCTCCTGCATGGAGCCGGCACCCCCGCCCATAATCACAAGGACCTCCGATGACCGCACCAGAAACACACTCCTAACCCTGAAGGACGTGCCAGTACGAACGACTATAGCTCCCTCAGGGAACCTAATACGTTCCTGTTCGAGGGGCGGGATTATTAGCACGTTAAATCCGTAGGTTAGTGCCTCATCAACTATAACGCGCATTAGGCCCCAGTACCCACCGACAATTACGGCGACTTCCTTAGGGTTAACCCTACTGCTTAACAGTTTGATGAACTCACGTGCAGCCTCAACTAGCTTCGCCGGAGGCTCCCCGGAGTATGCGGCTATGCCTATGTACCTCAAACACTTCACCATCTTGACAATACGTGCCTGCGCATTAAGAAATTATAACCGGTTTTACACCATAAAACTCAGGGAGGTGGTCATGCGGGAGGTAAGCATGTCTCGAATGACGGCGCTACTCGCAGTGACCTTACTGCTAATTGCTATTGTTTCAGTGACTGTGGAGGGCATGCATGCTAGTGCGTCGGAAGGCATTAGCAGTATACACGTGGTTGTGTCGTCATCCTCCCTTCTCTGGATTGTTAAGGGAGTTGGAGGCGACCTAGTGAGTGTGGTAAACATAGTGCCACCCGGCACTGATCCGCACACGTATGAACCACCACCCTCACAGTTAATCAGCATGCTGAAGAGAGCTGACGTAGTCTTCATCACCGGTCCAACACATTTGCCTGTTGAGTTGAGAATAAGGGAGTTAGCTAGGGAAGGAGCGATAAAGGCAGTCATTGTTGACTATGAAGACTACGTGCGTCATGGACTGAAAATACTTCCTAATCCAAGGACAGGCCTGCCTAATCCTCATGGATACCTGTTCTCGCTTACGGGTCTGTGCGTGGTTGCTAGGACCGTCAGTGACGTACTCTCAGCTATTGACCCAACTCATGCCACATATTTCAAGGCAAGGGCTGACGCGTTAGTTCAGAACCTAATGAGCGAGTTAAGTGCTTTGCGCGAGACAGTACCTCACGGATTACGCGTCGGATTAGCAGGTCCTCCACTTCAGTACGTTACTGAGGAACTAGGACTTAATGTGACGTTCATGCTACTGCCGGACGTCGAGTCGGAGCCCTCTGAGAACGATGTTACGGCACTCATTAACGCCGTTAAGGCGCATGAAATAGATGCTTTCCTAATATCTGACATGGTCGCGGCTAAGAACCCGAAAGTCATCACGCTTGTCCAAGGGTTAGGGATACCCGCGGTACTGGTTCCCATAGCTAAGTACTCCAGTACTCCTCATGTAATATCACCAGCTCTTACTTGGGAATTACGTTCATTGACACAACCCCGCTCAAGCGGGAGTGATGAGCGCATAAGTAGTAGCAGTGGCGATGAGTGGGAGTTACTTCACGAGTTTGCTGTGTGGTTAGCTGCTTGCGAAGCTGTGTTGATCCTCGTGTTGATTACTATTCTTACCAGGTATAGGAGGGTGATAATGAATGCGACACTTAAATGATACAGGTATTGAGGAGCGTTCTGTTAGTTTACATAACGTGTATGCTGGGTATGACGGTAAATCAGTACTAGTTGATGTCACCTTCATGCTTGAATCACCGTTCTTCGCGGTTTTAATGGGTCCTAACGGGGCAGGCAAGACCACGCTCCTGCGCGTGATAATAGGGTTACTCAAGCCGATCAAGGGCGATGTAATAGTTTACGGTATTAGACCATGGGAGGAACCTGAGGTTATCAGAGAGACCATAGGGTACGTACCTCAGCTCCTCCTAGTCAGGCAGGACGTCCCGATTAGGGTTGAGGAGGTCGTCGCTATGGGCATACTGTCAAGGTTACCACCACCTAGAAGGTTAACCAAAAGAATTCGGGAAGAAGTGAGCAAGGCGTTAAAATTGGTTGGTTTGGAAGGTCTTGAGGGGCGCCTCTTCAACGAACTATCGGGTGGGCAGAAGCAGAGAGTGTTAATAGCCCGTGCCCTAGTCAGGAAGCCTAAATTACTGGTTCTCGACGAGCCATGCTCGATGCTCGACTTCAAAGCAAGGTGTGAGATGATTAAACTTCTCCAGAAGCTCCATATTGAGAAAGGCGTTGACATATTCCTCACCGCTCACGATATTTCTCCATGTTTGATTCTTGAGCCCACAGTGATATTAATTAACAGAAGAGTATATGCGGTGGGTAAGCTCAGGGATGTGCTGAGGCCCGAAACCTTGAAGTTAGCGTACCCAGGTCTGACCGAGGTCGAGGGAGCTATAATCTTAGGTGAGGACCATGTTGCCAGTTAACTCAATATTAATACCGGTTTATCTTGCCGCGGTGTTAAGCGGGTTGCTTGCGGGGTCAGTTAGCCCCGCGCTAACGTATTCCAAGTCAGTCACCTTCGGAATAACGCTGATGCACTCAGTGCTTGCAGGGGCGTTGATAGGGGTGTACCTGCATGATGCACTGCACCTACCAGTGAATCCCCTGCTCACTGCTGTGGCGATGTCGTTAACAGCGTCCCTCCTAACGGCTGAGGCGGTAGCGCGTGGCTTCCCAGAGGATGCTGCTGTGGCGATTTCTGTCAGCGTCAGTGTTTCGGTAGCGGTGATAATGACCTACATCGTAGCCCTAACCACCCCCTATGGCGTCAGTAAAGCTTTCGGCTACGTATTCGGGGTTTCAGCGTTAGCGACGTGGCATGACGTCGTGAGGTTAACCGCAGTGCTCGTGATGGTTATCCCATTAATTCATTTATTCTGGTGTGAGTTCAAGTATGTGGCCTTCGACCATGAAGGAGCTGAGGCAATGGGCCTGCCAGTCAGAGCTTACAGGTACCTCTATTACTTCACAGCATCGGTAGCGGCCGCATCGCTAGCGATGAGCTTAGGTGTCCTGCTTGCCCACATAATCATTACGGTGCCGGGCTTACTAGCACTTAAAGCTAGAAGCCCGAACCCGTTTAAACTCAGTTACTTTGTCGGTGTAGCGGTTATGACGGTAGGTTACGCGCTTGCGTGGTCCCTAAACATACCTCCGTCAGGTGGTGTAGGGGTAGTTGCTTCGGGAGCCTTAGTAACGCTACTGGTGATGAGGCGTGGAAGTTAATTCCCTAAGTGTTAGGGAGGCGGACTACCTAGTAGCGCTTTACGTTAAGGGAGGAGCGTCTAGACCTGTGAAACCATCCGTTATTGCCGGTGCTTTAGGTGTAGCTAAGCCAACAGTAACCTTAATGCTGAAGAAACTGATCGTCCAGGACTTAGTTAAACGTGTTGAGGGTGGGTACGAACTAACTGACGAGGGGTTTCGACTAGTTAAGGAAATAATCTGGCGCCACGGTGTTGTTGAGGGCGCTTTACTTAAACTAGGCTTAAGCAAGGATGAGGCGTGCATGGTCGCCCGGTTAATAGAGCTAAGCATACCTATGGATTCCCTCCAATGTATCTGGAGGAATTTAGGATGCCCTAAGGAGTGCCCTCATGGTCTCAAGATAAGCATTGATAATGAGTCAAGCCCCGCTACCTGCCGGCCTTTAGGGGCCTGCGTGATTCGTTCTCTCAATGAATATAAAAGTAATAAGTCTTGAGACAAAAAATCTAGGGAATCCAAAAGATAACGTGAGGGCGTTAGTGGATTGGGCATAAAGGAAGTAATTAGGAAAATATTTGAGCCAAGATCCGTAGCCGTAGTCGGTGTTAGGAAGGATTCATGGAACCCGGGATATGAAGTCCTAAGGAACATAGTGCGAATAGGTTTTAAGGGAGAACTATATGCTGTTGGCTCTGTAGACGTAGGTCGGGAATTGGGTATTCCCACGTTTTCTTCAGTATCCGAGCTACCTGAAGGCGTGGAATTAGCGATCGTGTCGGTACCTACGGAGGAGGTTCCTAAGGTAGTGGAAGAGCTCGGAGCAAGAGGGATTCGCGTCGTAATCATACTATCTAGAGGTTTTAGTGAGACCGGAAGGACAACGAAGAGGGACTTGGAGGACCGGGTTATGGAGGCAGCGAGGAAGCATGGCATTAGGGTTTTAGGGCCGGGTTCGCAGGGTGTGGGAAACCCAAGTAAATCCTTCTATGCATCCTGGCCGCTCGTGAAGGAGCAAGGCCCCCTAGCCATAGTGTCAAGAAGCGGTGCTATAGCCTCAACGCTTGCAGCCTGGGCTGTTGAGGAGGGTTTAGGGATAAGTAAGTTAGCTACGCTAGGAAACAAAGCTGATCTAGATGAGGTGGACATGCTGGAGTACTTGGCTGAGGACGACGAAAGTAAAAGCATCGCGCTATACGTTGAAGCGGTGAGGGATGGTAGGAGATTCATGAAGGTGCTAGAGAAGACAACCCTCAGGAAGCCTGTTGTCGCTCTAAAGTCAGGCAGGACTAGGTCAGGGGCTTTTGCTGTGGCTTCCCGGCTCGGAATGCCTGCAGGGCACTATAGGTTATACCTTGAAGCCTTCAGGAAGACTGGGGTACTTCCTGCCGTTAGTTTGGAGGAGCTTTATGACGTGTGGAAAGGACTGGCGCTGTTACCGCTGGTACGTGGATCCAACGTACAGATAATCACTACGTCAATAGGTGCTGGGGTCATATTAGCTGACGCCTTAGAGGAGCTGGGATTAAGGTTAGCTAAGACAAGCCCAGAAGTGAAGAGAATCCTCAGGAGGAGGGTTAGCGAATACTCACTAATCAGTAATCCTCTCAACTTACCGCGTGACGCCAGTGAATCCGAAATAAACTCAGCCATAGAGGAGGTAATGAAAGACCAAAGAGTTGACATCGTAATGATCGTGTTAGCGGGTATGACCCTAAAAGCTTCAGGCTCGCTAGCGAAGTGGAGAGGGTATGGAGATAAGGCACTGATCCCCGTGCTTCTAGGTGCTAGTAAGGATGAGATCATGAGCCTACAGAAGCAGGGCCTTCCTGTGTACGTGACGCCGGAAAGAGGAGCGCGCGTAGCTGTAGCCCTCGCGAGGTACTCGTCCTACCTGAGGTTTATGTCGAAGTTCAGCGAACTCATCGATTAAACATGGTCAGGACATTTTCCTGAATAACGCACTGAAATTACTTGATGCTACCTCCTCCCTCCCCAGATAACTATTGCTCCCTTCGCCGGTAAGGAGCCTCCCTTAACCTCGATCGTAACGATTTGCTTGGATGCTCCTGTAATATGTATTTCCTTCTCGCCAATGATACCATTCTCGTTAATGAGTGTGACTTTGAAATCGTTGGGAACAGCGCTGGGGTCATTGATCACGAGTGTGAATGTATCCTTGCGTCCAGCATACACGGGTGCTGACGGGTACAGACTAACCTTGAGTCTCGCAGTACCTGTTCTTTCAAAGTAGACTACCATGATCTCGTGCTCGCCTGGAGTGAGGGCTACTTCCGAGGAGTAATAGTGAGGTGACTGCAGGCGCCAAGCATCTAGAACAATGTTTCCGTCTACT
Source organism: Desulfurococcales archaeon (assembly GCA_027064885.1). GTDB lineage: Archaea > Thermoproteota > Thermoprotei_A > Sulfolobales > NBVN01 > WAOL01. The sequence continues at coordinate 1,394 of JAMOOZ010000072.1, read as the reverse complement.
AACACTTTCGTACCGTCGTCAGTGTACACATCTATGTTCAGCACTACGTAATCCTTAACGTTGATCGTTGTCTTGAAGACCACCGCGAAGTAATCGGTTCCGTGGCCGCTGAAGAACCATGGACTACCACCGTATTCGGCATGGTCAGTGAAGTCTATGTAATCGACTCTGTACTTCCCGATTACGGGGAACTTCCCTTGAATTATGTTGTCATAGAGTTCGTTAAGGTTTAGGGAGCCCCAGGTATAGTGGGTCAAATCATATACTACCGCCTCCCATCCCTCGCTAACCACTTGGTTAGTGTTGCCGACGAAACTTAAGTTAAAGTAGGCCCTAGCAATGCCGTAATTCTCGTAATACGCTATGTCGAACCTATGAGTTCCTTTGGAGAGGTAGATCACCTGCGTGTATTGCCTTGGGCCATGTAGGGTCCAATCGGATATTACTTGCTTGCTACTATCCAGCAAGATAATTATTCCGTCATCACTTATTGCGTTCACCTCATACATGCCCGGCACGTTAACTTGAACCTCAACTACCCAGTGCACAGCAAAGCAGTTAACGTCCCTGTACGTGTCTGTGAAGGGCCACGGCTTACCTCCGTAGGCTGAATGGTCAGTGTAGTCGATTACTTGCCCGGTGTCCTCAAAGAACTTCGTTGGTAGTTCATCGTCGAGTATTTTCCTATAATCGGGGCTGGAGGGGTTGTAATTCGTTGTGTCATAATACTTGCCCGTGATGCTGGTCACGCTGAAAGCATTCTGAGCCACAGGTGCTAGGTCCAGGTTCACCTCTAGCGTTGCTACTCCGTAATTCTCAAAGTAAACTACCACGACCTCATGGTTTCCGGGGGATAACGTAATGCTCCCTTCGTACCTAGTTGCTGCTTGAAGCCGCCATCCATCAATCACTACCTTACCATCAACGGTGATGTAAACACCATCATCGCTGACCGCGGTTATCATCAACAGTGATTTCTCCTTAACACTTACGACACCCTCGAAGATAGCGGCGAACCTGTCCGTTTGAGGAAGGCCCCACCTAGGTAGGCCGCTGACCGTATCACTGAAGCGTATTTGCTGAACAACACGCTCATCAAGTAACCGGTCATCACCAAGACTTAAGATTTCGTCTACCGAGGGGATCCGCTCTAACCCCCTTATGTCGTAGAACCTTGCTAGGAAACCTGACGTAGGCATTATGGGGGAGCTAATAGTTGCTGCAGGCGTTATCGTGCCTATATAATCCATGATGGCTGATCCGGGTGAGTCAACTATGCTCCCTACATACCCATTAGGCCCGGTCAGCCGTAATTCGTGTTTTCCTGGAGGTATATTTACTGTAGAAACTATGATGGCCTTGCTGCTGTGGGGCGGTATTGTCGTAGGTAAACT
>JAMOOZ010000071.1 GCA_027064885.1 Desulfurococcales archaeon | reverse complement strand
TTCCTTAATATATCCTGGAGGGACCCTGGAGAAGATCCTGGAAAAAAGCAATACTGCCGTGTTTCCTAACATATTACCCCATGAAAATTACACGTTGGTCGTGAACTATACTGAACCCTACGTGAACAAAGTTGTATTGAATATCACACCGACGGAATATAAGGACATACACATCACGGTAGATCTCACGTACAAGCTGTACTCCTTGACGCTAAACATTAGGGACTCTATAAGCGGCACCGAGATCGTGGCACCCTATGATGTCTTAATTGATAATAAAGTCGTATTGAAGAACATAAAGAAAAGTACGCTAACGATTCCCGTAGTCTACGGGAACCACACCATAATCGTTAGGCCAGCTAGCGGTTATGAAAACGTCTACGAAGAGTCAACCATACACACATATGTAACCGGGCACACTACTGCTAATATTACACTGGCTAGGAAGAGATTCACCCTCAACGTCGTGGTAATGGATAAGTATTCAAAGAGGTTACTTGCGCCAGTAGTTGTTGAGGTAGTTAAGGGCGTGTCGAAGATTATAGGCTTCGGCGGGACTAAGGCGTCATTCATGCTTCCTTATGGCAACTACGTAATTCATGTCTCCCCCTTAAAGGGGTACAGTAATATATACCTGCCCACCACTGCAAGTGTTACATTGAATAAGCCAAGCACCGTGACATTAGTTCTTGAAAGAGTAAGATACACCCTTAACATATCAATTAAGGACGTAACAACTGGTGTACTAGCGGGGCTATTTGATGTTTACGTCAACGGGAGTAAAGTTGCATCGGGCGTAAGGAGCCTAACTAACGTTACCCTTCCATACGGCGTTTACGTCGTGTCAATAACTCCTGGGTCTAAGTACGCAAGCGTCTACAGTACGCCTCGTCCACAGACGGTTAAGGTATTCAATAACACTGAAGTTGTCTTTAAGTTAAGTAGGAAGTTCTTCAAGGTAAAAATCATTGTCGTTGATGATGTTGGAGCACCTATAAAGAATGCTGAAGTGAAGTTCTTCAGCATAGATAAGGGCGCTTACGTATCGACCCTCTTAACGGATGCTTCAGGTACTGTTCAAGGATCGCTGTTCTACGGAGGTTACAGAATCGATGTCGTAGCCAAAGGGTACTACCCTGTCCAGCGAAACATCATACTGAATAAGGACACGGAACTCACAATAACGCTTCAGCCACAATTACTTACCGTAATAATGCGATATTCCATAGTAATCATCGTGGTATGTATAGCTGCCGTAGCGATAGTGGCTATCCTCAAGGTAAAGACTAAGATCGCTGAAAGATTGCCTAAGGAGGAATTATTCTGACGTGCTTGAACGGCAACGCTAGGTTGCTGGTAAGAATTCCCCTTAATTTAGGGAAGTAAAAAGCACTTGAAAAATTAAATAACGTAAATAATTGCGGTTAGGATGTATTTTACCGAAGTAGTGGCTCAAGGTGTGCGCAGTGAGATACGGGAGTCCTGCAACATCATCTTTAGTTGTTGAGGTCTTAATACTGATCCTTACAGTAATACTCGTGCCCTTAGTTGTTATGTGGGTTGTCGGGCTCTGGCAAACAACAGAGGAATCTTTCTCGCTAACGCCCACCCTACGCATCACGCAGAACTCCGCAGGTAATCCGATCCTAGTACTGCACATCACCAATAAGGGGGAGGACTCTGACGTTATAATACGTATAGCTATAAAGGCAGGTAATGGCTACTACATTAACACATCAATGATTAATATACCCGGAGGCTTCACGGGATCAGTAACCATAAGGGGCTGGAAGATAAATGGTAATCCACAGACACTAAGACTAGGTGAAACATATCGTGTGTACATATATACGAAAGTACATGGCATGCTGTTCTACGACGTAGTGGTCTCAACCTAGGCTCATCACCGTTCTTCTCAATAGTATATTAATTGCTACTCACCCTAAACTAAAGGGAGAACAAATGTCGTCCCGTGAACTATTAAGTAAAGTCATTGAAGTCACACGAAATCATAATCGATGGAGAAGACTTGAGTGCATTAACTTAATAGCCTCCGAGAACGTTATGTCCCCGCTGGCTGAGGCAGCGTATTTTACTGACATGATGCACCGATATGCTGAGGGTAAGCCCGGAAAAAGGTATTATCAGGGCAACATTTACACGGATCAAGTAGAGTTACTCGTAATGGAGCTCATGTCTAAGTTGCTTCAGGTAGAGTACGTTGAGCCCAGGCCGATAAGTGGGACGATAGCTAATGCGGTGGTATTCAGGAACCTTGCTAACCCTGGTGATAAAGCATTAATAGCGCCTGTTCAAGCTGGCGCACATGTTTCACACACGCGCTTCGGCACGCTAGGTGCGTTGGGTATCGAGCAGATAGAGCTACCCTTCGATATGGAGCGCTGGAATATAGACGTTGATAAGGCTGTTAAGATGATCGAGGAGGTGAAACCTAAGTTCGTTACCCTAGGTGCTAGCGTATATATGTTCCCTCACCCTACTAAGGAGATTGCTGAAGCTGCACACGTGGTCGGCGCTAAGGTAGTTCATGACGTTGCACACGTTCTAGGATTAATAACAGGTAAGAGGTGGCCTAACCCTGTTCACGAGGGCGCGGATGTTGCCACGTCATCAACGCATAAGACGTTCCCCGGCCCTCAAGGTGGGTTAATATTCACGAATGATAGGGCTTTATACAAGGCAGTAGCTAAGACTGTGTTCCCGTGGTTTGTTAGTAATCATCACCTCCACAGGTTACCTGCAATGGCCGTAACTGCCATTGAGATGATGGAATTTGGTGAAGCCTACGCTGACCAGATAGTGAGGAATGCTAGGGCATTTGCGGAGGCGTTGGCGGAGGAGGGCTTTAAGATACCGACAGAACACCTGGGCTTCACGCAGTCTCATGCCTTCGTAGTCGATGTGAGGGAACTTGGTGGTGGAGCTAAGGCAGCTAAGCTACTGGAGGACGCTAACATCATACTGAATAAGAACTTATTGCCTTGGGACCCACCTGAAGCCG
>JAMOOZ010000070.1 GCA_027064885.1 Desulfurococcales archaeon | reverse complement strand
CCTTTAGCAGCGTGTCAAGCTCTATGACCTCCGGCTTTATTTCTATGTAAATGTTCTTGCGCGGTAGTTTCCTCCTCCCCGAGATTGTTAAGTTTCTGAGTAGCCGGGGCGCACCAAAGAGTAGTGAGTCATAATCTTGTGAGGCAGCTGCCCAAGCATCACCTTTCTTAGCTAGGTATGCTGCTTGGGCCTCTCCCTCGGAAAGGGCTTGAACCCATGGGACACCCATAGCGTTAAGTAGCTTCTTCGCGTCTTCAACCATTTCGTTCGTTAGCCTAGATGACATCTGCGCGTACCTTCGGGCCGCCTCTACGTCGCCTTTACTTAGTGCCTCGGCATACTTCCTCGCTGCCTCCTCCCTCACACTCATCCTTTCAGCTATTTCCTTTGCCTTCAGTTCCGGTGGCTTGCCGTCAAACACGTAGACGGGCTTTATCCCTGCTTCCACGAAGTTAATTGTCCTGTAGAAGAGCCCACTTAAGTGGCTGGTTATCCTTCCCTGCCTATCCTTCAAGGGAGTTCCATCGGGTTGCCTTATCGCTGCAAGAAACTGGTATAGGGCGTTGTACGCGTCTATAGCCACTACCTTTCCTTTAAGTTCCCTTAGGTCCCCTATAACACGTACTGCTTCCTGCGGTATTAGTTCCTTTAAGTTCACACCCAATAACTATCCCCGTATACCTAAACATTGTGGACATAGTTAAGTATTGCAATTTGCCACCGGATTGTTTTTAAGGCCACCTACTTACCTATGATAGGTCGTGAGCATGAGTCAAGCAAGTGAGCAGGGCAAGGGTCCAGTGATAGTTGAGGCTTCAACACCGCCAATATGTAGTAGCTGCGGTAGGGTAGTTCCTCCCGGCGAGAAAGCCGTCAAGTTCTACTGCCCGAACTGCGGCACGATACTGATCTGGAGATGCAGGAAGTGCAGGGAACTAGTGATACCATATAAGTGCCCGAACTGCGGTTTTGAAGGTCCTTAATAGGTGAGTTGAAATGGCTAAGGTACTAGTTGCGTTAAGGGTAAATCCCTCAGGTGAGGACGTCAACCTAGACAAGTTAGTCGAGGAGGTAAAGAAGAACCTACCCAAGGATTTAAAGATAGTGAAGCATGAGAAGACCTACATAGCATTCGGACTTTATGCGTTAAGGCTGTACGTGATAATGCCGGAGGAGTTCGAGGGAGGAACCGAAAAACTAGAGGACTACCTGAAGGGTATCGAAGGTATATCATCAATAGATATAGAATACGTTACCAGAACGGAAGCTTTCTAAGAAGCACTCTCAATTTTTGAATCGGGAACGCTTGTAAACCATTAGTCTAATATCTTACGGTCACCAGCGTTACGCGTTAGCATTAGCTGCGCCTAACTTAAATCACTTTGAAAATTACTGACAATCCCTATAAGCTTTAGAACCACAATCGAGTTTAGGTAGTGATGGATAATGCCACTTGAAATTACGAGGAAGCGGGAGTACCTTCTTAAGGTGGCTGAAGCGAAGAAGTACGAGGCCATGCGTGGAAAGGCCAGAATACCTGAACGCGTGATGCGCATAATAGGCGTAGACCCCGGCGATGTCATAGAGATCTCCGGGCGGAGAACAACTGTGGCGATTGCATGGCCAGCTTTCCCTGAAGACGAAGGCTCGGACATCATTAGAATAGACGGCATAATACGTAAGAACGCGGGGGTAAGCATAGGCGAGCGAGTAATCGTTCGGCCAGCCGACGCTAAGCCAGCCATACATGTAAAGTTCTCGGTTGGAACCCCAACTATTGAAATAAACAAGAGTGAGAGTTCCATACGTGCCGTGAAGAAACGACTCCTGGATTACGCAATGGTGGAAGGCGACCTAGTTCCGTTGCAGTTACTGGGTCATTTGGCTCTTCTTTACGTAGTTCAAACCAAACCTTCAGGCCCTGTCGTCATAACTAGTAGGACCAGGATAACTATACTGGATAAGTCACCCACAGTACTAAGACTGCCTAAAGTAACCTACGAGGATATAGGCGGTATGAAACACATTGTAGAGAAAGTGCGTGAGTTAGTCGAACTCCCACTAAAGCATCCAGAGCTGTTTAGGAAACTTGGTATTGAGCCTCCCCGCGGTATCTTGCTGTATGGCCCGCCTGGCTGCGGCAAGACATTACTGGCTAAGGCCGTAGCAACAGAATCGGAAGCTTACTTCATAGCGGTTAATGGCCCTGAGATCATGAGTAAGTTCTATGGTGAGTCAGAGCAGAGGTTAAGGGAAATCTTCGAGGAAGCGAAGAAGCATGCACCAGCAATAATCTTTATCGACGAGATCGACGCCATAGCGCCTAAGCGTGATGAGGTCATAGGTGAAGTGGAGAGACGTGTAGTAGCTCAGCTACTCACTCTGATGGATGGGCTTGAAGGACGCGGCGATGTTATAGTCATAGGTGCGACTAACAGGCCACATGGTCTTGACCCAGCATTAAGGAGGCCAGGCAGGTTCGACAGGGAAATAGAAATACCCTTACCTGATAAGCAAGGAAGGCTCGAGATACTTCAGATACATACAAGGAACGCTCCTCTCGATAAAGACGTTGACTTAAAGAAGATAGCGGAGATCACGCATGGATTCACGGGAGCAGACCTAGCAGCACTAGTTAAGGAGGCTGCAATGAATGCGCTTAGGAGGATACTCCCAAAGATAAACCTCGATGAAGACGAAATTCCGCCGGAAGTACTGGACGAGCTTAAAATAACGATGAAGGACTTCCTGAACGCCTTAAGGGAAATAACCCCGAGCGGCTTAAGGGAAGTTATGATAGAGGTGCCTGAGGTTAAGTGGGAGGACATAGGTGGGTTAAGCGAGGCCAAGCAGCAATTAAGGGAGGCCGTTGAGTGGCCCCTAAAATACCCTGAGTCATACTCGAAATTAGGTATTGAGCCTCCCCGCGGTATCTTGCTGTATGGCCCGCCTGGCTGCGGCAAGACATTACTGGCTAAGGCCGTGGCGACGGAGTCAGGCGCGAACTTCATAGCAGTGAAAGGACCCGAA